>CBDUDJ010000070.1:0-7964 GCA_965365885.1 uncultured Gammaproteobacteria bacterium | reverse complement strand
GCTACGGGTGGACTTGAACCACCGACCCCAGCATTATGAATGCTGTGCTCTAACCGGCTGAGCTACGTAGCCACTGTCTTATAGTCTAGATGAAGCGCCCGCCAAAAGCAGGGCGCGGAATTTTGCCGCTTGGGCATTCGCCTGTCAATTCACCGCGTCACAGGCGATTTCCGCCCCAAATTCAGACGTTGAAGCGAAACAGAATGACATCGCCGTCGCAGACGACGTAGTCCTTACCCTCGAGGCGCCACTTGCCGGCGTCTTTCGCACCCTGCTCGCCTTTGCTCGCAATATAGTCAGCAAAGCCGATTACTTCGGCGCGAATGAAGCCGCGCTCAAAGTCGGTGTGGATGACGGCGGCCGCTTGCGGCGCGCGAGTGCCAACTGCCACAGTCCAGGCCCGCGCTTCTTTCGGACCACCGGTAAAGTAATGGTGCAGGCCGAGTAACTTATAACCCGCGCGGATCACCCGATTGAGGCCCGGTTCCGCAATTCCAAGCGCTTCGAGAAACTCCGCTCGCTCGGCATCTTCGAGCTCGGAGACCTCGGCTTCAATTTTGTTGCAGATCGCCACCACTTCTGAGTCTTCGGCCTCAGCAATTTTCACTACTGTGTCGAGTAGCGGGTTATTTTCGAATCCATCCTCTGCAACATTGGCGATATACAGAACAGGTTTGGCCGTAATCAGATGAAACTCGCGCAGTTGTGCGAGTTCTTCAGGCGCGAGCCCCAGCGCGCGCACGGCAGTGCCTTCGTTCAGACCAGCATCGACTTTCAGCAACACGTCCAACAGTCGCTGTGCGTCTTTATCTCCGGCGTTGGCCATGCGTTTGTTGCGCTCGACCACACGCTCAATCGTCTCAAGGTCAGCCAGCGCCAGTTCTGTGTCGATGATCTCGACGTCGTCGCGCGGTGAAATCGATCCGGCGACGTGCACTACATTATCATCTTCGAAACAGCGCACCACATGAGCAATCGCATCCGTCTCCCGAATGTGTGCCAGAAACTGATTGCCGAGGCCTTCACCTTGCGAAGCGCCTGCAACCAGACCCGCGATGTCGACAAACTCCATCGTGGTTGGAACGACTTTTTGTGACTTCGCCAATACGGCAACCTGATCCAGGCGTGGATCCGGCACCGGAACAATACCGGTGTTCGGATCTATTGTGCAGAACGGAAAGTTCTCTGCATCAACCCCCGCTTTGGTCAGCGCATTGAACAAGGTGGATTTTCCGACATTCGGCAAACCGACGATGCCACACTTGAAACCCATCTAGTCCTCTCCCGGTGCGTGCAACTGATTCATCACTTTGTGCATATCCGCATCCAGAAGGTCACTGATGAAAGGTTCGGGGAAATCACAGGCAGCTTCGACGGCCGCCCTCTCCGATTCGGGCGGTCTTACCGAGGTGAGATAGGCTGTGACGAGATCCTTGTCACCGGGATGGCCGACGCCGATTCGCAATCTGTGGAATCCCGGTTCGCTGCCAAGTCCCGCTATCACGCTGCGAATTCCATTGTGACCGTTTGTGCCGCCGCCCGTTTTGATTCGGACAACGCCTGGTTCGAAAGCGACCTCGTCGTAGGCGACGAGTATTTCCGCAGCAGCGATTTTGTAGAAATTGGCGACCGCACCCACGGACTCACCGCTTAGGTTCATGAAAGTCGTGGGAACAAGCAACCGCACGTCGTGCCCGGCTATCTGACCCCGACCGAGTTCACCTTTGAACTTCGCCTCTGTTGCGAGGGGGATGCCAAATCGGTCAGCAAGCGCGCGAACGAATCGGGCACCGACATTGTGGCGCGTGTATTCATAGCGTGGGCCTGGATTTCCCAGGCCCACGATCAGTCGGATGGAAGACATCCGCTAGTCGCTGGCTTCGCCCTTAGCGGCATCGTCCGCAGGCGCACCACCTTCACCTTCTGCGCCTTCACCTTCGCCTGCCTCGACATCACCTTCGAGCTCCTCGTCCACGACCTCTTCGACTTCTTCCTCAATCACACGAGGTATGGCAACACTTGCGACCACCGCGTCTTGTGGTTCACCCTGGAGCGCGACGATGGTCACGCCTTGCGGCAATGCAATATCCGTGAGATGCACCAGCTGATTAAGCTCAAGCTGCGCCATGAAGACTTGCAGGTATTCTGGCAGGTCAGCGGGCAGGCAACTGATTTCGACTTCCGTCATCGTGTGGCTGATCACGCCGCCACCCTCTCGCACGCCGATACACGTGTCCTCATCAATGAAGTGAAACGGCACGCTGACCTGAATTGCCTTGTCCGCACTGATCCGCATGAAATCGACGTGCACAACCCTGTCGTTGGCCGGGTTGCGCTGCAGATCCCGCAACACCGCCTGCTGCGTTTTGCCTTTGACGATAACGTCCAGGATCTGCGAGAAGAACGCCTCGATCTGCATCACTTTGGTCAGCTCATGAGTGCTCAACGTCAGGTTTATGGGGTCGGCGTCGGCGCCGTATATTATTCCGGGCACGTGTTCGTTTGAACGACGCAGGCGGCGGCTCGCACCTTTCCCCACGTCTTCACGCAGCTCGGCATGAATTTCTATATTCTGGGACATGTTGTCTCCTTCGTTTCACTTGATACCCCGGGGGAGTCGCGACCAAACCCCCGGAGATTGGCAGCCAGCAGCTAACGAAACATCGCGCTGATGGACTCTTCATTGCTCACACGCTTGATGGCCTCTGCGAGCACACGGGCCAGACTCAGCTGCTTGATTTTTTTGCAGCCGCTGGCTTCTTTGCTCAACGCGATGGTGTCCGTGACAATCATCTCGTCGAGCTCGGAACTGGAAATTTTTTCGATGGCTTTGCCAGAAAGAACCGGGTGAGTGGTATAGGACACAACCTTTGTTGCACCTTCTTCCTTCAACGCCTGGGCAGCCGTGCACAACGTGCCGGCGGTATCTACTATATCGTCGACGATGATGCAGGTTTTGCCGGATACATCGCCGATGACGTTCATGACCTTCGTTTCATTGGGTTGCGGGCGTCGCTTGTCGATGATGGCGAGTTCGAGATCGTTGGCCTGCTTGGCAATCGCCCTGGCCCTGACCACGCCACCCACGTCGGGCGAAACGATGACCGGGTTCTTGTACGCCGCCGAGACCATGTGATCTACCAGTACCGGGGAGCCGTAGACGTTGTCGACGGGCATGTTAAAAAAACCCTGTATCTGATCGGAGTGCAGATCGACTGTCAGCATCCGGTCGATGCCGACACTGCCGAGCATATCCGCTACGACCTTCGCGCTGATTGGCACGCGGGCGGAACGCGGCCGGCGATCCTGCCTGGCGTAGCCGAAGTACGGTATGACTGCGGTTACGCGCGTCGCCGACGCCCGGCGGATGGCGTCTGCCATGATCATGAGTTCCATGATGTTGTCATTGGTTGGCGCACCCGTTGACTGCAGCAGGAAGACATCCCGGCCGCGGACGTTTTCATGAATCTCGATGTCGACTTCACCATCGCTGAAACGGCCGACCTCGGCGCTGCCGAGTTCCATCTGCAACTCTTTTGCGACACGCTCGGCAAGCAGCCGCGAAGCGCTGCCGGAGAACAGTCTGAGATTGGGTAAGTCTAATTCCATTGGATGAGCGTGTTTCGGTTGCCGCTGCCTGCTCAGTTATCTGGTTCGGGTCTCAATTTGAGTCGTTGTTCGGGTCGTCGTTCGGGTCTTTGTTGAGACCGTTAATGGCTGGGGTGGCAGGATTCGAACCTGCGCATGCCAGGATCAAAACCTGGTGCCTTACCGCTTGGCGACACCCCAGTAAACCGGTCTGTCTTTCGCCCTAATCATTGCAATATCGGTCGCGCTACCAGCCGCCCCACAAATGGCCGGATAGCCCCCCGCGCGAGGGCCGGTATTGTGCTGTCGGACATACGCGCTGTCAAACCGAATTGCTCAATAAATCAACAGGTTAAATCCGCCACTCGGAGATCACGATCCGCACCCGCGTCTGCCCGTTTGCGGCACTGAGTTTGCGGGGCATCGTGCGCATTTCAAGCGCTGTTTCCACCGCCCGATATTGCTCATAGCTGACCAGCCAGTCGAGTTGGCGGAAGCTGCGAATCAGACCGCTGCTGTCGCGCTGCAGGTCCGCCGTGGGAATGCCTGATTGCGGCTTGCCGCGCAGCCAGGCAGGAAACACATTCAGGGGCATGCTCCAGCCCAGCTGACTGCGCATAACCTCCTCCTGAGAGCCCTCGAGGACGATCTGACCGGCGCCATCGAGCAGCGCGATCTCATCGGCAGAACCAATGAGCTGCAGCCGTCCCTGGCCCAATGGCCCCCACAGATCGATCTGAAATTGGTCACCGGTCTGACGCCAGTGGAAACGTGCGCTGAAGTTCTCCTGCGCATCCCTGACCGCCAGCTTACCTTTCACTTCAAAGCCACCCGAGGGCGCCACGAAAGGCTGGCGCGCCGCGCAGCCGATGCACAGAACGGCAAAAAACACGTTTAGAAATAAGAGCTTATAAGCAAACACCAGGAAAGTACTCTGTTAGAATAAATGGCTATGTTCGGCTCAATGGCATTTCGAGATCTCAGCTGATGGCGATATTGGCATACGGCGTCAGCTATCGCACGGCCCCCATCGAAGTGCGCGAGAGAATCGCCTTTCAGGAGGATTCGCTGCAACCTGCTCTGCGCAACGCAACCGACTCCATTCCGGGCGTCTCAGAGGCCGCAATACTCTCGACCTGCAACCGCACGGAGCTGTATCTCGCTGTAGACCCAGACAACGAAGTACAGGTTCGCCGCTGGCTGTCTGAAACGAAGGCGATCTCGATCAGCGAGCTGGGGAGCATGGCGTACAGCTACTGGGACCAGGATGCGGCGCGCCATCTCATCCGGGTGGCCGCAGGGCTCGATTCCCAGGTACTCGGTGAGCCGCAGATCATGGGGCAGGTGAAATCCGCCTACGATCTGGCTCGCAATGCCGGCACGCTGGGGCCCGAACTCAATCTGCTTTCGCAAATCACCCTGTCAGCGGCAAAAAAGGTGCGCACGGATACCGACATCGGCCGTAATCCGGTATCCGTCGCCTACGCTGCCGTCACCATGGCACAGCAGATCTTTACCGATCTCAGGGACAACGGGGCTTTGCTGGTCGGCGCCGGTGACACTGTTCAACTGGTGGCGGAACATCTGCTCGAGCTCGGTATCGGTCGCATGGCCATCGCCAACCGCACGCTTGCTAACGCCGAATCTCTGGCTGCAAGGTATGACGCAGTACCCATGCAGCTCACCGATCTGCCGGCACATCTGGCCGAGTACGACATTCTGATCACATCGACCGGCAGCTCTTTGCCGGTTATCGGGAAGGGTATGTTGGAGGCAGCCATCAAGCAGCGCCGCCACAAACCAATGTTCATTGTGGACATCGCCGTCCCGCGGGATGTCGAACCCGAGGCAGCGGAGCTTTCAGACATTTATCTCTACACCATCGACGATCTCACCGAGATCATCGAGGAGAACGTGAAGCAGCGCCGCGAGGCTGCAGAAGAAGCGGAGTCACTGGTCGACGATGGCGCCGACTACTACCTTCGCGAACGCCGCGCGCACCACAGCCAGAATCTGTTGACGAAATTCCGCGATCAGGCAAACGTGATTCAACACCGTGAACTCGAAAAGGCGTTGCGAGAAATCCGCAAAGGACAAGATCCCGAAGCGGTGCTCGCGAACCTCAGCCGCGGTCTCACAAACAAGTTGATACACACCCCCACCACAGCAATAAGAAACGCTGCCGCCGAAGGCCGTCTAGACCTCCTTGAATACCTCAAGACTTTGTACAAGCTGGACTAACCAACATGAGTTTATCGAATTCCATGATGGCTAAGCTGGCAGCCCTCACCGATCGGTACGCAGAGGTCAGCGCACTGCTTTCGGATCCCGACGTCATGAGTAATCGCGATCAGTTCACCACGCTCTCCAGAGAATTCTCTGAGCTCGATCCAATCATTAAAAGCTTTCAGCACCTCGAAGAACTCGCCAGCGAACTGCAGGATGCACAGACACTTACCAAAGACGACGATGCGGAAATGCGCGAACTCGCAGGCGAGGACATCGACCGAATCAACGTCGCAAAGATTACGACCGAACACGAACTGCAGACACTGCTGCTGCCGAAAGATCCAAACGATGCATCCAACGTTTTTCTCGAGATACGCGCAGGCACCGGCGGCGATGAAGCGGCGATCTTCTCCGGCGATCTGTTCAGGATGTATACGAGGTACGCAGAAGCCAGAGGCTGGCAGCTCGAGGTAATGAACGCGCGATCCGGCGATCACGGCGGCTACAAAGAGATCATCAGCAGAATCATCGGTAAAGACGTTTACTCGCAGCTGAAGTTCGAATCCGGTGCACATCGGGTGCAGCGGGTGCCTGAGACGGAGTCCCAGGGCCGCATCCACACCAGCGCCTGCACGGTGGCCGTGATGCCTGAGGTCGATGAGATCGACAGTGTAGAGATCAGCAAAGCCGAGATTCGCGAAGATACCTACCGTGCTTCCGGTGCCGGTGGTCAGCACGTCAACAAGACCGATTCTGCCATCCGTCTGACGCATCTGCCGAGCGGTCTCGTGGTCGAGTGTCAGGATGAACGTTCGCAACACAAAAACCGCGCCCGCGCCATGTCACTGCTGCAGGCGAAACTGCTCGATGTCGCGCAGCAGGAACAACAGACCGAGCAAGCGCAGGTCCGCAAAGGCCTGGTCGGCTCGGGCGATCGATCCGAACGCATCAGAACCTACAACTTTCCACAGGGACGCGTGACCGATCATCGAATCAATCTTACCCTCTACAAGCTCGATGAAATCATCGAGGGTTCACTTGATCACGTGTTGCAACCTCTGATCACGGAGCACCAGGCCGAGGCGCTGAAGGCCCTAAGCGAAACGCTATGACAGACGAAGCGCTATGACAGACGAAGCGCAGTGACAATCGAAACGTCATGACGAATGTGGGCACCTGGCTGTCCGCTCACGCGGAGCTGCCGCGCCTGGACTGCGAACTCCTGCTTGCACACCATCTGGCCAGCGCGAGAGCCGGGATCATTGCCCATCCAGAGCGCGAGCTGAGCCAAATCGAACTCATCACACTCGACGTCGACGCGGCTGCCTTGCGAGACGGCATGCCGCTGGCGTACCTGACCGGTCGCCGGGAATTCTGGGGTC
The DNA here is from genome assembly GCA_965365885.1 of uncultured Gammaproteobacteria bacterium. Taxonomy (GTDB): domain Bacteria; phylum Pseudomonadota; class Gammaproteobacteria; order Pseudomonadales; family Azotimanducaceae; genus SZUA-309. Next base: position 765 of record CBDUDJ010000070.1, on the reverse strand, counting down.
TGGAGTTCGTCCTGACCCGGGACGTCCTTGTACCGCGCCCGGAAACCGAGACGCTGGTGGAAGCAGGACTGGCGAAAATTCAACCGGGCCAGCGAGTTCTCGACCTCGGCACGGGGAGCGGCGCCATCGCTATCGCAATGGCGAAGTCTGCCGATGCCGTCGTTCATGCCAGCGACAGCAGCGCAGCCGCGATTTGCGTCGCACGTGACAACGCAAGTCGGCTTGGGGCAGACGTTTTCTTCAGCACCAGCGACTGGTTTTCCGCGCTGACCGGCCAATTCAATCTGATCCTCAGCAATCCCCCTTACGTTGCCGAAGGCGACCCGCACCTGCCTGCGCTGCGATACGAACCCTCAACTGCACTCATCAGCGGCGCGGACGGGCTGGATGCAATCCGCACGATCGTCGCACAAGCTGGGAAGTATCTCGAAGTGGACGGCTGGCTGATTGTGGAACACGGCTTCGACCAGGCCGCGCGCGTCCGCGATTTTTTTACTCTGGCGGGGTTTTCGCAAGTGACCACCCTCCCAGACTTAAGCCGGCAGGATCGCGTTACACTGGGACAGCACAACCCACTGACCCAAGCGTGATGAACGACGACCAGCTTCTCAGATACAGCCGCCAGATCATGCTGCCGGATTTCGACATTGCCGGGCAGGAATGTCTGTTGCAGGCATCGGTGCTGGTGATCGGTGTCGGCGGCCTCGGCTCGCCGGTTGCCCTTTACCTCGCAGCTGCCGGAGTCGGCCACATGATTCTGGTGGA
>CBDUDJ010000069.1:0-7995 GCA_965365885.1 uncultured Gammaproteobacteria bacterium | reverse complement strand
AACGAACCGCGCTATAAAGGCGCCCGCATCCTGCTGGCACGCGATAATTTTGGTTGCGGCTCGAGCCGCGAACATGCGGTCTGGGCGTTGCAGGAATTCGGCTTCTGCTGTGTCATTGCGCCAAGCTTCGCTGATATATTTCTAAGTAACTGCTTCAAAAATGGGCTCTTACCAGTTGTTTTAAAAGAAGAAATAATTGATGAATTGTTTCTACTGGCGCAAGAAGAGGAGGCTTTGGAGATCGCAGTGGACCTGCCGGCGCAAACGCTGACCCTGGCTGACGGCCGCACTTTCGAGTTCGCCATAGACGCCAATCGCAAACGTACGCTGGTGGAGGGTCTGGACGACATTGCTATGACTCTGGGCCATGCAGCGGCCATCGCCGCATTCGAAGCCGGCCACCGGCGCAGCATGCCGTGGTTGTTCGACAAGGGCCGCGCGCTCGAAAGTGAGTAATGTTAAAAATGGATTATCGCTCTAAGTGCTTAATAAATAAACGAATGATTGAAGTAGAATGATAGAAGCCCACAAGATTCTCGTGTTACCGGGCGACGGCATCGGGCCGGAGGTCGTCGCTGTTGCGCAGGACGTAATGGTTGCTGCTGCAGCACGCTTCGGCGTGGCGCTGTCGATCGATTCCGCGCTGGTTGGCGGCTGTGCGATAGACGCCTCGGGTTCGGCGCTGCCTGCAGCTACGCTTGCCAAAGCGAAAGCCGCCCGGGCCGTGCTGCTGGGTGCGGTGGGTGGCCCGAGCTGGGACGATCTGCCGACGCTCAAACGGCCGGAGCGCGGTCTGCTTGGCTTACGCTCCGAGCTCGAACTCTTCGCAAATCTGCGTCCGGCACTGTTATTTGAACCGCTGGCCCATGCATCGTCGCTTAAGGCGGAACTGGTTGCGGGTCTGGACATCCTCATCGTGCGCGAACTTACTGGTGGGATCTACTTCGGTGAGCCCCGTGGCATAGAAGTGGTCGCCAACGAGCGCCGTGGCTTCAACACGTACGTCTACAGCGAGCATGAAATCGACCGGATCGCCCGTGTTGCCTTTGAACTGGCACGCAAGCGGGGCAACCGTTTGTGTTCGGTAGACAAAGCCAACGTGCTCGAGGTCACGCAATTGTGGCGTGAGGTGGTGAGCGCCGTTGCACAGGACTATCCGGATGTGGAGCTGAGCCATATGTACGTGGACAACGCTGGAATGCAGCTTGTCCGCGAACCCAGGCAGTTCGACGTGATCGTGACGGGCAATATGTTTGGCGACATTCTCTCCGATGTGGCGGCGATGTTGACCGGTTCGCTTGGCATGCTGCCCTCGGCTTCACTTGCGGCGGATGGTACTGGCATGTATGAACCCGTGCATGGCTCGGCGCCCGATATCACCGGCCAGGACAAAGCAAATCCGCTGGCGACGATCCTTTCTGTTGCGATGATGTTCCGCTACAGCCTGGATGCAAGCGCGGCTGCTGACGCCATCGAATCGGCCGTCAGCCTGGCGCTCGCCGAGGGCTTGCGTACAGCTGACATCGAGCCGGCCGAACCGTCGGCTGACATTCAAGGGGTAGGAACCCGCGCCATGGGTGCCCGGGTATTGGAAATCATGGAGGCTCAGAATGACTGATGGGGTCAACGTCGCGATAGCGGGCGCCACGGGTACCGTGGGTGAGGCGCTGCTGGAGATTCTCGAAGAGCGGAAATTCCCGGTCGATCAGCTCTATCTGCTCGCCAGTGAGCGCTCGGCAGGCAAAATTGTGCGCTTTCGCGGTAAATCGCACCGGGTCGAACGGCTGGATCAATTTGATTTCAGTCAGGCGCAGATTGGCCTGTTTTCCGCTGGTGGCACCGTTTCTGCGGAGTTTGCACCACGAGCCGCCGCTGCCGGCTGTGTTGTCATCGATAACACCTCGCATTTTCGTAACGACGACGACGTGCCGCTGGTCGTGCCGGAGGTCAATCCGGAACGCGCCTTTGAGCATCCGCGCAACATCATTGCGAATCCGAACTGTTCCACAATTCAGATGGTCGTTGCCCTCAAGCCGCTGCACGATGCTGCCGTCGTCCGTCGCATTAATGTTGCGACGTATCAGGCCGTCTCCGGTGCCGGGGCCGCTGGAGTTCGCGAGCTTGCCGGGCAAACGGCCAACCTGCTCAACGCAAAACCGGTCGATTGCGACGTCATGCCGGTACAGATCGCTTTCAACGCCATCCCTCACATCGACGATTTTCAGGAGAACGGTTACACCCGGGAAGAAATGAAGATGATCTGGGAAACCCGCAAAATCCTGGAAGATGACAACATACTCGTCAATCCGACCTGTGTCCGCGTGCCGGTCTTCTATGGCCATTCCGAAGCCGTGCACATCGAGACCGAACGCAAGCTGACCGCCGCGCAAGCCCGCAAGCTGCTTGCCGCAGCGCCCGGAGTCAAGGTGCTCGACAAACCCGTCGGTGGCGGCTATCCGACGCCAGTGGCGCAAGCTGCGGGGACGGATTCCGTATTCGTTGGCCGTATTCGCGAAGACCTGTCGCATCCAACCGGCATCAATCTGTGGGTCGTCTCCGACAACGTGCGCAAAGGTGCGGCCCTCAATAGTGTGCAGATCGCGGAAATTTTGCTAAACAAGCCCTAAAATCCACCATCCGCCGGGGAAAATGGCTAGTAGAACTGCCATAATTGATACCTACGGCAATTTTTAACTCGAGTTTCTGGGTTAACTTTGACGGCCCTGCTATAGGTCGTGGTGTTGTTGGATCGACTTTGAATCGACTCCTGATCGAAAGAGGGGTCGACAACAGAACAACAACGCGGATGAAATGATGGATTGGCACATGGATTTGACAACTCTGCGCAGGATTGCAGTGGGACATTCAACGATCGGGTTTGTTGCCCGGCACAAAACTACTTCACTAGAGGGGCTCACCTATGACTAGGTCTTTGCTCAGTCGGTTGCGCGTGAGCGCAATCTGCTTTGGCACAGTCGTGTTGTTCTCGAGCGCAGCGAGTAGCTGGGCGTTGGGATTGGGCGAAATCGAGCTGAATTCAGCCCTGAATGAGAAACTCGACGCTAACATCGAACTTCTGGATGCCTCGGGCCTGCAGCCCGACGAGATCATCGTCTCGCTGGCGTCCAGTGACGCTTTCGAACAGATCGGGGTGGAAAGATTCTTCTTTCTGACTGATCTTAACTTCGAAGTTGTCCTGGGTCGCAACGGCCGCGCGGCTATCGCGGTATCCAGTTCGCGACCCATCACCGAACCGTATCTCAATTTTCTTGTTGAAATACTCTGGTCCAACGGTCGACTGCTGAAGGAATATACGCTCCTGCTCGATCCGCCGACGTTCAGCGCAGCGGCTGCCCCGGTGGTATCCGCACCAGCACAGGCAGTCGCTGAGAGCGGCGCCGGACGGGTACAGCGATCTGGCAAACAAACCGGAACCCAGGTTCAGATTTCCCCGCGGGGTACGCAACCCGCGCCATCGGCGTTGGCTCGAAACGATGCCGGTGATGGCACGACGCGCATGACGGGTCGCAACGACACGCTGTGGTCGATTGCTTCTCGCACGTTGCCCTCCCAACAAGTGAGTGTGCAACAGAACATGCTGGCTATTGAGCGACTCAACCCGGAGGCGTTCATCTCCGGCAACATAAATCTCCTGAAAGCGGGTTACGCGCTGCGCTTGCCTACTGAAGCACAGGCAATGAGCCTGTCTGGTGACGAAGCGCTGGTCGCCGTGGCTGAGCACAACGAGCAATGGCAGACGATCCGCCGTGGTGAAACCGTGCAAAGCCGGGCTACCGCGGTCGCAGAAAGCGGCGCTGCACCCGCAGAATTGCGTAGCCCGATCGACGCAACGCCTGCGTCGGCTCAGGCACCGCAGCAGGCCACAACGGAAGGCGAATTGCGGATTGTTGCTGAAGCTGGCGATAGTGCTACAGGCCGCTTGAGCGAAGCGGCTCAGCAGGAACTCGCAACGACGCTCGAAGAGAATGATCGGCTGTCCAGGGAGGTCGACGAACTGGCCTACCAGTTGGACCGTGAACAGGATATCGCGGGCAACCAGATAGCAGTCAAAGACCGACAACTGGAAGTCAGGGACCAGCAGATAGCACAACTGCAGGCGCAACTGGCACAGGCGCAGGAAGCAGAAGAGGCTCAACAGCCGGCCGCTGCACCTGTACCGCAGAACCAAAACCAAAGCGCGAGTGCGCCGACAGAGGCTGCGTGGTGGCAATCGCCCTACCTGCTGTATGGCGGTGCGGGCGCTTTGGTTTTGCTTCTAGTCACGGGCATGCTCGCTGCGCGCCGCAAGCGGGATACGGTGGAGGACTTCTATGACGAAGAATTGGAATCCTCTACCGCCGACGCCGAAGAGTTGGCGGAAGACGACGAGTTCGGCGACGACGTCGACGATACTACGTTTGCCGACGATGACGATGAAGACGACGCAGGCGACGACATTGCCGATGCAGATACGGCTGACGCTGACCTCGACGATGAACTTCAGGGCTCCCAGACGAATGACGTAATCGGCGAAGCCGATATTTATATCGCTTATGGCCGCTATCCTCAGGCCACAGGCTTGTTGCTGGGCATTCTCGAAGACGAACCGCTGCGTAACGATGTGAGACTCAAACTGCTCGAGCTCTATGCGGAGATCGGTGATCGCGAAGCGTTCGACGAGCATATGGTCGCGCTGGTCGAAAATTGCGATGACGACGAACCGCTGTTGGCCGCCAGGGAGCTGGAAAGCAACTTTGGTGAAGGTGTCGTGTCGCTCGATGAGATGGCCACGGATGAAGCCGAAGGCGATACCAGCACAGACCTCGCAAGTGAAGATGAGGTTGATAGTCTCCTTGAAGGCCTGAATGACGACGATGACCCGGCTGCAGCGGATAGCGCCGATGCCAATTCGATCGAATTCGAAACCTCCGATGATGCAACGACTGAGACTGAATCGGCCGAGGTTGATGAGAGTACGGGTCTGGATTTTGAGCTGGAACTCGACGACGTCGAAGACACCGAGACACGCGATGAGCCCGCGGCGGACCTGGAATTCACCGAAGATACTGTTGCGCAGGATACTGCTGATAACGGCGCAGGCGACGAACTAGGTGGTGATCTGGGATTGGATTTCGATCCGGACGAGGACGCCGCCGACAGCGCAACGGAACTGGCAGATACTGTTGAAGACAGTGCTGGCGACGACGCCACCAGCGGCGCAGCAGTGTCTACCGAGACCGATGCCATTGCTGATCTGGACGAAGATGTGGCGACCGTGGAAGATGACGAGTTCGATTTCCAGGACGAAGGCGACAGCGCCAATACGAAACTGGATCTTGCTCGAGCCTATATCGACATGGGCGATGCAGACGGCGCACGCGATATCCTCAAGGAAGTCCTGGAGGAAGGGAACGCCGATCAGCAACTACTCGCGGAAACCATGCTCGAGACCCTTTGACCCCACAACTGTGAGAATTGCGCTGGGCGTTGAGTACGACGGGAGAGTATTCAGCGGCTTTCAGATCCAGCGCGACCGCAGCACCATCCAGGAATCGCTCGAACAAGCCCTGTCCCAGGTCGCAGATGAACCCATCCGAATTGCCGCGGCAGGGCGCACAGATGCGGGCGTGCACGCAACGGGACAAGTGGTCAGTTTCACAACCGAGGCGAAACGGCCGCTGCAGGCCTGGCACCTGGGAGTCAATGCACTGACACCACCGGCACTGAAAGTGAGATGGGCGACGCCGGTGCCGGCTGAATTTCATCCTCGCTATGACGCCACTGCGCGACGCTATATGTATCTGTTCTATGAATCTGTTCAGCCCTCGCCATTGCTGGAACCCCATGCCGTGCGAACGGGTCCGCTGGATGACGAACTCATGCACCAGGCCGCCCAGTCTCTCCTGGGCGAACGGGACTTCAGCACGTTCAGAGCCGCCGGCTGCCAGGCTCAATCGCCCAATCGGTGTATTCATCGAATCGGCGTGCATCGGGCCCAATCGCTCGTCTGCCTCGATATCACGGCAAATGCCTTTCTACTTCACATGGTCAGAAACATTGCCGGTGCGCTGCTGAAAATTGGCAAAGGCGATAGCGATCGGGCTTGGCTGGAAGAAATTATCGAGGGCCGCGACCGTGGCTCAGCACCTGCAACCGCTCCGCCACAGGGTCTCTATCTGGTTTCCGTGAGTTATCCGGGGCAGACGTTTCCAGCCTCACCTTTACCGGGTCTCCTACGAGCACTCGGGGACTTGGATCGTTTCTGAATTGTCGGCTAGACTACGCCGCTTTCGGCACCTGCTCGCAGCAGGCTGCACGCGGCCGAATGCCGGATGCCCGACGCTGGTCTGAGACTCGAACCGACACAGGACAAATCAGTGTGACGACCGGAATAAAAATTTGCGGCATCACTCGATCAGTTGATGCTGAAGTTGTCGTTGCTGCCGGTGCTGATGCGCTCGGACTGGTATTCACAGACCACAGTCCGCGACGGATCTCACCGGCGCGAGCGGCTGAAATTGCCGACCAGGTGGCTGGCAAGGTGACACGCGTGGGACTTTTTGTTGACCCGCCGGCCGCTGCAGTCGAGGCAACGTTGCGCGTAGTTGAACTTGATCTGCTGCAGTTCCACGGCGAGGAGACCGCACAGTTCTGTGGCAGTTTCGGGTTGCCTTATATGAAGGCATTGCGCGTGCGAGAACGGGTTGAGATCGCCGAATTGGAGTCCGCCTATGCCGATGCGTGCTGTCTGTTGCTCGATGCTTACGTACCGGGTCAGCCGGGCGGCACGGGCGAGAGCTTCGACTGGTGTCTGTGGCCGCAGCAATCTGCGAAGTCGCTGGTGCTGGCAGGTGGCCTGCACCCGGGCAACGTTGCAACGGCAATTCGGCAAACGCGGCCATACGCGGTGGACGTGAGCGGCGGAGTCGAAGGTGCGATCAAGGGTGAGAAGGATGCCGACAAAATTTTTCGATTCGTCAACGAGGTGAAAAGTGCCGGGGTCTAACCGATACGATCAGCCCATTGGGGGTCATTTTGGCCAGCACGGGGGACGTTTCGTCGCTGAGACGCTCATGCATGCGCTTGATGAGCTGACTGAACTCTATGCGCAGGTTCGCCAGGACCCCGAGTTCCAGGCTGAGCTGTTGCACGATCTCACACATTTTGTCGGTCGACCCACGCCTCTGTATTTCGCGGAGCGATTGACCGCGGAGTTCGGCGGCGCCCAGGTGTACCTCAAGCGCGAGGACCTCAACCACACCGGTGCCCATAAAGTTAACAACACTGTGGGTCAGGCGCTCCTCGCCAAGCGTATGGGCAAACCCAGAGTGATCGCAGAGACCGGCGCCGGTCAGCATGGCGTTGCAACGGCGACGGTTGCAGCCCGGTTCGGCCTTGAATGTCAGGTCTACATGGGCGTCGAAGATATCCGGCGGCAAAGCCTGAATGTTTATCGGATGAAACTTCTGGGTGCTGATGTCATCCCGGTGAGTTCAGGCTCGCGTACGCTCAAAGACGCCATGAACGAAGCCATGCGTGACTGGGTGACTAACGTGGACAACACCCACTACATCATCGGCACCGTTGCAGGCCCTCATCCCTATCCGATGATCGTCAGAGATTTCCAGTCTGTGATCGGTAAAGAAGCGCGCACCCAGTGTCTGGCAACGCTCGGTCGCCTGCCCGATGTTCTCGTGGCCTGTGTGGGGGGTGGTTCCAATGCGATCGGACTGTTTCACCCGTTCCTCGATGATGCGGATGTACGTCTTGTTGGTGTCGAAGCGGGTGGTGATGGCATCGAAACCGGGCGCCACGCAGCACCGCTCAACGCCGGCCGGGTAGGGGTGTTACACGGCAACCGTACCTACCTGATGGAAGATGATGACGGCCAGATTCTCGAAACGCATTCGATTTCGGCGGGTCTGGACTACCCGGGAGTGGGTCCTGAGCACTCTTACCTCAAGGACATTGCGCGTGCCGAATACGACAGCGTAA
>CBDUDJ010000068.1:0-8067 GCA_965365885.1 uncultured Gammaproteobacteria bacterium | reverse complement strand
CTCGCGCTCGCTGGCCGATGGCTGCACCTCAGCCAGACTCGCCCGCAGACTCTGCACAGATGCCGCCGGTGAAGGGCGCAACGCATCCCACGCCAGCAACTGCCACAGCGTCTCCAACTGCTGTGGCCGCGCCTCCTGGGCCGCTTCACCGCGAATGAACGAGCACAGGACAGGCAACTGGTCGGCAATCACGGCATCGAACAGCGCCGCTTTGTCACCAAAGTAGTGATACAGCATGCGTTTGTTCACCTGCGCCTGCTCTGCAATGGCGTCCACCCGGCCACCGCCGTAGCCTTCCCGGGCAAATACGTTTGCCGCAGCGGTCAGAATTTGCGCCTTGCGGGCTTCTGGATCGCGTTTCATGGCGGTCTCTGCAACGAGTCAATCATCTGAATTAACCATATAGTTACTTATTTATTGCAGAATCGGTCGCATGCTTCATTGCTTAGCCATTTTTGTAACTATAAAGTTACTTATCTCTTTCCATGCCACTGAACGATAGCTTGCCTGGGGCCGACGACGGCATACGGGTCTCGCCTACCCACTGTATGTAACCATACGGTTACGGTAGATGCCAGTCCTCGACCAGACGCCCGTGGAATGGTATAACGGCGCCGATTTTTCCAGTCTATGGGCATCGGCATGCAGCGAGCTGTAACTTCCTATATCACGACCTGTCTCCTCATCCTCCCGCTCCCAGGCAGTGCCTGGTCGGCTTCCAAAATCGAGATCGACGCGCGGGTCAAAGGTGCCATGCAGAAGCTCTACATCGATGCCCCCGAAGCTCGGGAACTGGCCGGTAAAGCTGCAGGAATCCTGGTGTTTCCGCGGGTCTACAAGGCAGGCTTCGGTTTCGGCGGCAAGTTCGGTGAGGGGGCGTTGCTGATCAACGGCGCAACGGCGCAGTACTATCGGGTAGCCTCGGGCTCCATCGGCTTCCAGGTCGGCGTGCAGTCACGCAGCGAAGTTCTCATGTTCATGACCGCACAGTCGCTGCGGGCTTTTCGTGAGAGTGACGGCTGGGAAGCCGGCGTGGATGGCAGTGTCGCCATCATCCAATTCGGCGTGGGTGATAGCATCGACACCCACAGCGGACAGGACCCGATCGTCGGTTTCATCTTCCGCAACAAGGGCCTGATGTACGACCTGTCACTCGAAGGGACCAAATACTGGCGCACCCAGAAGTAGTTCTCAGCTGAACAGGCCCGAGTGACTGCGTTCGAGGTCCAGCAGGAAGCGCTTGGTCGCAAGCCCGCCGCCAAAACCGGTCAGCGAGCCGTCTGCTCCCACGACCCGGTGACACGGGATGATGATGGGGATCGGATTGTTGCCATTCGCCCCACCAACTGCGCGCATCGCCTTGGGTTTACCGATTGCATGGGCTATGTCGCGGTATGAACAGGTTTCCCCGTACGGTATTTCAATCAGCGCGGCCAGCACGCTTGCCTGAAAAGGCGTTGCATCCGGTGCCAGCGCCACATCGAAGTGCCGCCTTGTGCCGTCGAAGTATTCAGCCAGCTGATGCTTGACCTCGGCGTACGACTCAGGTCGATGCGTCCAGTCCGCAGCCGCATCCCGCGCCTTGTTGCCGCTGGGAAAGCCGACCACTTTCAATTTCTCATCTTCGCCGGCGAGCAACAGCCGGCCGATGGGCGTGTCGAGATAGCTGTAATACATAGTCATCCTCTACTCGGGCTGGCGTGCTGATAACAGCGTGTTTTGCACCACACGGTCAGGCAGTTGCCGCGGTCAGGCGGCCGGTCTGTTCGCGCCGCTCCTGCGCCATGCGCCACAGGTACATCACCGCATACGCACGCCAGGGCCGCCAGGCCTGAGCCCGTTGCCGGGCGGCGGCCGCAGTAGCATCGAGCATTTTCAGAACGACCCAGTCACTATCCACGAACGCATCGGGGTCCCGCGCGACCCGCATCCCGATGTAGCCCGCCGTCCACGGACCGACCCCGGGCAGTTCACACAATGCAGCACTCAGCAGCGCGTGATCTGCACCTTCATCAAGCACGAGGCTTCCGCCTGCCACGGCCCTGGCCAGTTGCCGGATCGCGCCACCGCGTTTCCCGGGCATGCCGATGGCCGCAATGTCGGCATCCACGAGTTGTTGTGGCGTGGGAAAGGCGCCGTCACCGAACTGGGCACACAGTTTCGCGGCCAGGGTCGTTGCGCGGGCGACGCTCACCTGCTGACCGAGGATCGCCCGCACGGCTGTCTCAAACCCATCCCAGGCCCCGGGAACCCGCAGCCCGGGCTCACTTCGCACTTTTTGTTTGAGCAGCGGATCATTGCCAAGGTGCGCATCCACCACTGCAGGATCTGCGTCGAGGTCGAACACACGCCGCACGCGACAAAGCAAATCGCCGAAATCAAGCGCGCAGTCGGCGGGAATTCTCAAGACAAGTCCGGCGTTTTCCCAGGCCACTTCCAACCAGCGTTCACCGGCTGCGGTAGCAGGCAGGCGACGTCGATAAACCTCACCAACAACCTCCTCGATGCCGGGTAGCGCCCGCTGTTTGAGAAAACCGAAGACCCACTCTTTGTTATAGGGCTCGCGGACGGGCAGATGCAGTTGTACATCAGCGACCCTTAGCACGCCGCGGGCGCTTGGCACGCCGCCGGCAGATCGCAAACCGCGCGGCGTGCGGCCGAACGTTTCGCGAATTTCATCGTTGAAGCGACGTACGCTGCCATACCCGGCGCGCAGTGCAACGTCACCGAAGCTCAGGCGAGAGTGATCGATCAGGCGCTTCGCGAGATGTACGCGGCGGACCTTTGCCAGACTCTTGGGTGTCGCGCCGAGTTCCTGCTGGAAGAGCCGGTTGAGATGACGTGCGCTGATATGCAGGCGCTGGGCAAGCTCCGCCACACAATGGTCCACCAGAAATCCGCCATCGATCATCCGCAGGCCGCGAATCACCGTCTGGCTGTTGAGCGTCCATTCCGGCAGGCGGCGGGCGGTTTCGGGGCGACACCGCAGACACGGCCGAAAGCCTGCATCCTGGGCAGAGGCCGACGTTGCAAAATAGCGCACATTGTCCTCAGCAGGCATCCGCGCCGGACAGACAGGCCGGCAGTAGATGCCCGTCGTCAAGACACCGACGTAGAACCGCCCGTCAAAGCGGGGGTCTCTGGCCAGACGCGCGCTTTCACATATTTCCGGCGCGGGGATCATTGGGCTCTCCATCACAGAAGAAACCACTATAATTGCCGTTCGCTGAAAAAACTCGCTGGAATCGGACATTTGCTGAAATACCCAGGACACGAAGTTGCACTCGATGCAGCACTGCGCGACTGGCGCGCCGGCGCCCCGGGACGCTTCGAGTCCGTGCTGGAAATCGATCGCCACTGGGAGTCTCCACCGCGCCACGAAACCCTGCAGGTGACCTTTGAGTTTGCCAATCCGACCGGTGAACCCGACGCAGAAACTGTTACCGCGCAGCTGCCGGGCCTCGCGCTCGATCTGCGCGCACCGGTTGAGCTGGTGCCGGTGAAAATCCCCAAGCCATGGGGCGAAGAGATCTGGTACACAGCCATCGAAGCGCGCGGTGAGAGCGAAATACTCACCGCCGATGGCAGCCTGCCGCTGGCAACCTATCTGAGTCTGGCACCCGAACGCTTATGCAAAAGCAGCCCGGTTGTCCTGTTGAAGGTTCTCAACCCGCTAGCAGAACCCGTCACAGGCGAGCTGTATTTCGAAGTGCATGAAGAAAAGCGTGAGGTCTACGTGGTGACGCACATCGACCCGCATGCCTGGCCTGCAGGTACGGGCTACGTTCGTCTGGGCATGGATCAGACACTGCGCGCACAGTACGCCGACGACGACGCTTTTCGCGCAGCGTTTCTTGCCGCGGTCGCCGAGTACGAGACAGTGTGCCGACGCGTAGATGCCGGAGATGCCTCTGCAGCAGCACAGCAGACAGCCTGTCGCGAGAACGTCGAGCGTTTCAGCGTGTTGCAGCCACTGCGCCAGGGTGATGTCGTCGTTGTACCCACCTGGTTGCCACATTCACTGCAACATGGCGTGCGCGTGGTTGAGTTTCAGACTCCAACCTTTGAGCGCCACATCATCTCCTCCGGCCAGAAAGTACTGACCCAGGATCATTGGGACAGCGCCACGGCAATTGGCCGAATGCAGCTCGAGCCGGCTGCAGAAGTCGAGTTTCAGCCCATCGCCCCGGGGGTTGAGCGGATCGTAGCTTTCGACGAATTCGCCGTGTGGCGAGTACAGATCGCAATCGGCGGTGAGACCACCATCCCAGATGACTTACCCTATGCGGTGTGTATGGTGATAGCGGGTGAAGTCGATGTTGTCGCAGGCGGTGTGACAATATCACTCGCCGCGGAACACGCTGCGTTTGTTCCAGCAGGCGGCCAGGGCAAAACGCTCATCAACCGACACAACCAGGTTGCCATTTGTCTTGTTGCGGCGCCCGGGTTGTGAGCGATCAGGCCGCAACCAGCCTGACACGCAGCGACATCTGGCGCCGGTTGGCGCCAATTCTGGTCGTCGGAACTTTCTATTTCGGCGTGCTCATTTACCCGGTACTGCGCATCAGGAACCTGCTCGCGGATGCACCGGGTACGCTGGAGTTATTGCTCATCATGGTTGGTCCCATCGTCGGCCGACTGATCTGCGAGTGGTTTCCCGCGCCGTGGAGTCGCAAGCTATCTGCGCTCGCGCTGACCTGGCTTGGCATCTCGTTCATCGCGTTTCCGCTGGTCGCCTGCTGGGAATTCATCCGCTTGTTTGTTGAGCTGGATGCGCAAACCTGGGGTATATCGCTGCTCGGTCTCGTGAGCATCACAGCGATCTACGGGTTATGGAGCGCACAATCCCTTGCGGTCAAGCACCTGGACATCGCCGCACCGGCCACGCTCAAGGACACCACGTTCGCCCAGATCAGCGACGTGCACGTGGGCTCACGCAGCGGCCAATTTCTGCAACGAATCGTCACCCGCGTGAACGCACTGGAGCCCGACTACGTCCTGATCACCGGTGATCTGATTGATCACCGCGACATTTCCACGGCTGAGGTTAGCTCACTGGCTGAACTGCGTGCGCCAACCTACTTCATCATCGGCAACCACGAACGCTACGTCGATCTGGCCGCAATCTGCGAACGATTGCGCAGCCTCAACGTGCACGTCCTGCGTAATGAAAGCACGACGCTGGGCGACATACAGCTCCTGGGAATCGATGATGCCGAAGCCAGATCCCAGGTTGCCAGCGTGCTCCAGCAGCTCGAGCCACAGGCCGATAAGTTTCGCATTCTGCTCTATCACCGCCCCGACGGAGCAATCGACGCAGCAGACTGGGGCGTCGATCTCATGCTTTGCGGGCATACCCACAACGGTCAGATCATGCCATTCAATCTGCTCGTGCGACGCTTCTTTCCGAACATCTGTGGTCTGTACAGTGTCGCCGGGCTCAGGCTGTATGTTTCTCCCGGCAGCGGAACCTGGGGCCCCGTTTTGCGCTTAGGCTCGCGCTGTGAGATCACGCTGATTCAACTGACCTAAAAGAGACTCAAAGGACAGCCAGAATGCAAGACGAAGATGAGCTGATCATCGAGCAGATCGAAATCGGACCAATGCAGAATTTCACCTACATCGTAGGCTCGCGCAGCACGCGCGAAGTTGTCATCGTGGACCCGGCATGGGACATCGAGAACCTGCTGAACCACATCGCGGAACATGACTATGAACTCACCGGTGCCCTGGTGACGCACTACCATCCCGACCACTGCGGCGGATCCTTCGGTGGTCATGATGTCGACGGCGTTGCCCAGCTGCTGGAAAGCAAGCCCGTTAAAATTTACACCCACAGGATTGAAGCCGACGGCCTGAAGAAAGTTACCGGTCTGGGTGATGGAGATCTGGTGAAGGTCAACTCGGGTGACAAGCTCAACGTCGGCAAGATCGAAGTGGAGTTCCTGCATACGCCCGGCCATACGCCAGGCTCCCAGTGTTTTCGTATCAAAAACACACTGGTTTCCGGCGACACCCTGTTCATCAACGGCTGCGGCCGGGTAGATCTGCCGGGTTCAGATTCAGAGGAAATGTACCGCAGCCTGCAGAAACTTGCCGAACTCCCCGATGCGACACTGTTGCTGCCCGGCCACAACTACGGCCACGTCCCCAATGCCACCATGGCTGAAACCAAACAGCACAATGCCTACCTGCGCGTGCAGGATCTTGCTACCTGGAAGACGATCATGGGCGGCTGAGGCGGGATCAATCGCAGGCAACGTCCAACTGCGCCAGAGCAATCATTTCACGGGTATCTTCGGGGCAGCTGCTGATGGGGTGGAAGGTCGCATTACGGCCAAACATCGGCAGGCCAATATAGCCACGCATCTGCAACTGGCCCTTTGCGTCCACCCGCATCGTCGATGAATAGGTATTGCCGGAACCAGGGTCATAGAGCTTGCCCTGCCACTTGCCCTTTTCAAAGCGGTACCCAACGAGCAGATCCAGACCGAGAATCGGCCGATTCTGCAGCGAGTCCTGCGGGTTCAGGTCGTCGCGCCTGGTCGCACCAACGGGCCCGAACTCCTCATCTTCCAGGTAGAGCGGGTCCAGCAAGGCGATCACCCGCGCATGAAGGCTTTCGCCAACGACCCCTATCTCGAGAATTGATGACTCCCCCGCCCAACGGCCGAAGACGCCATCCCGGACATCGGCGAACCCGGCCACAGGTAGCAGCAGTAACAACAATAAGAACAGCATGAATCGCAGCAAAATTCCTCCTGGCATCTGGCCTTCAAACTATCGATGATAATCATCATTTGGGATGAGAGGAACGGCTATGGACGTCGGTCACTACAGCGGCTTTGAACTCAGCATGAAGGATCCGGGCATCGCCTGGTTTCAATTCAATACGCCCGAGCGCCTCAACGGCATGACAACCGCCATCAAGCGCGACATGATCGAAGCCATCACTCAGGCACAGATGGACAACGTCGTGCGCGTGCTGGTGTTTACCGGCTCCGGCCGTGCCTTCTGTGCCGGCGACGACCTCAAAGCCTACCGCGACGCGGAGCTTGGTGGCACTCCCCTGGTCCCGGCCATTCCCCCGGGTCATGACAATGCCCTGGGAACCTACAACGGGCTGCGGACAATTTCCCAGCAACTCAATACGAGCGTGCGTAGTCTGGACAAGCTGACAATTGCAGCGGTGAACGGTGTTGCGATTCAAACCGGCTTCTCCCTGGCCCTGTCATGCGACTTCCGCATCGCTTCGCAGAGTGCGCGCATGGGTAGCGCAACACTGCGCTTTGGTCTGTTGCCTGACGAAGGCGGCCAGTATCTCCTCGTGCAACTGCTGGGTGTTGCGAAAACTCTGGAATTTCTGTTGAAGAAAGAAATCGTCTCCGCCGATGAGGCACTGGCACTCGGCCTCGTCAACGAAGTGGTACCGGGTGCAGAACTGGAGGCACGCGCGATCGAACTCGCGACTGAACTCGCCAACGGACCACAGGTAGCCATGCGGTTGTTGAAACGGTCCGTCTACAACGCCGCTGAGCTCAACTGGTCGCAGGCACTCGATGAGATTGCGGCCAAAACGGCCATTTCCGATCATCATCCCGACTCCCGCGAGGGCGTGAGCGCATTTCACGAGAAGCGTGAAGCGACGTTTAACGACTGGCTGAACTGAAGCCGGAACCAATCGCATGAAGGAATCAACATGAACGATACTGTCACTTATCAATCCGAAGACGCCGTCGCGATCATCACGATCAACCGCGCAGACAAAATGAATGCGCTCAACGAAGATGTGATTCAGGGTTTGCGCAGCGCCTGGCAACGTCTGGAAGAATCCGACGATCGCGTCGGCATTCTGCACGCCGCAGGAGACAAAGCGTTTTCCGTGGGCGCGGACATCAAAAATCCGCCCCAGGAGATGTGGCAGGGGGTGCCGAACATCGGCGTGCCTTCGACAAAACCGGTGATTGCTGCGCTGCATGGCTGGTGCATTGGCGGTGCTTACGTGATCGTGCAGATGTGCGATCTGGTGGTGGCCGCAGACAATACGGTATTCAAATACCCCGAAGC
>CBDUDJ010000067.1:0-8098 GCA_965365885.1 uncultured Gammaproteobacteria bacterium | reverse complement strand
CACATCCCGCCAACACAATGCCCCCGAGAACAAATACTCCTGCTCGCAGGACAATGGCTCCTCGCACGACTTCTCTCCCTCTACGGTTACTGCGGCTAACGGTGTTCGTGATTCAACCACACTGGTCGATCGTTTAATATGCCACACACACGAGAATGCCAGCTCGCTGCGTTTTCACGAACCAAATCGCAAAATGTCGTGGCTCTGGACAGCGCAAAGACATAGATTAGTCGTGTAGGACAACAACGAGGGAAAATCTAAATGTCTGAGTTAGACAGTGATCTGTTCAATCTGGCGATGTCTGAAGAGGCACTGCCGCTCATGGCCGCCGTAAAAAAACACATTGCCGACAACGTAGTGCCAATTACCGAGGAATTCGCGGCTCTCGAACGAGAGAAGGAAGACCGCTGGTCGTGGCATCCCCGGCAGCTCGAATTACTGGATGGCGCTAAAGCAAAGGCGAAAGAATCGGGACTGTGGAACTTCTTCCTGCCGGATTCCGAATTAGGCGATGGCCTGACCAATCTGGACTACGCCTACATTGCAACCGAACTGGGCAAATATGCTCTGGCATCCGAAACACTCAACTGCAGCGCACCGGATACCGGCAACATGGAAGTGCTCGAACGCGTCGGCACCCAGGCGCAGAAGGACGAATGGTTGAAACCGCTGCTGGATGGCGAAATCCGCTCTGCTTATGCGATGACGGAACCGGGTCTGCCTTCTTCGGATGCGAAGAATATCAGCACGAGCGCCGTGCTCGAAGGCGACGAATGGCTGATAAACGGCGAGAAATTCTACATATCTGGTGCCGGCGACCCGCGCTGCAAGATCATGATTACAATGGTCAAAACCAGCCCGGATGCTGCTCCGAGCAAACAGCAATCACAGATTCTGGTGCCCACTGATACCCCAGGGGTGGAAATACTGGAAGGCATGGAGGTGTTCGGTCACGATCACGCGCCGCGCGGTCACATGCACATCAAGTTCAATAACGTTCGCGTGCCAAAAGATAACCTCCTTCTTGGCGAAGGCAGGGGCTTCGAGATTTCTCAGGTCCGACTCGGTCCGGGACGCATTCATCACTGCATGCGATCCATCGGCAAAGCGGAGAAAGCCCTGGAACTCATGGTCAAACGGGCAAGCACTCGTGAAGCATTCGGCAAACCGATCGTTAAGCTCGGCAAAAATCTGGAGGTCATCTCGCGTGCACGTATTGAGATCAACGCAATGCGGCTTTCCGTGCTACAGGCAGCCAAAGCCATGGATGTGCTGGGTAACAAAGAAGCGCGGGTCTACGTCAGCGCCGTCAAAGCCATGGTTCCGGAAAAGGTCTGTCTGATCATTGACCAGGCAATTCAGATGCATGGCGCAGCGGGTATCTCACAGTGGACGCCTCTGGCTGCGATGTACACGGATCTGCGCCACCTGCGTTTTGCTGATGGCCCCGATGAAGTACATCACATGGTTGTCGGACGTGCAGAAGTTCAGAAGTACGACCTGTGGTAGTACCGGGTATTAGCCTTTAGCCTTTCGGGACACCGAGTAGGCTAAGCGCTGCTACCAGCATCGACCAGAGCCATTTCCTCGGCGATCTTCTCGGCAAGAAAATCCTCAGCGAACGCAAGTTCTTCGCGGGACAGCATGACGCGCATGAGTTTCATCGCCGTCTGGTAATGCGTTGATTGCGCCATCTCCGTGCAGGTGTCGAACTTATACTCCTGCCCGTTGATCGTAAAACTCTTCGCTATCACTCCATCTTTGAGGTACTTGGCCTTTCTATCCGATATCACGCTGCCATCAAATATGTCTGAACCTTTGCGTAAATGGTACACGTCAAAACCAGTCTTCAACGCGACCATCAGCAGCAACGCAGCAATAGGTTCTCCAAGTTCCATGAACAGAAACCCGGATCCTATGATCGTGATATGCAACACCACAATGCGTCGGTAAGGGGCAAACATCAGGGCGAGGGCGCCATCGGCACCCAGACCGCGCTTGGCAACGTCTCGCCGCCATTCCAGAAAGTGCATCAGCAGCAAGCCGAGCAGAGCAAACATCAAACCACGATTCACCACCAGTTCCCATGGCAGTCGGTGATCGGGTAAGCCTGTTGATGCCGCCCAGTCTTTCCCGAACATTGCGAATACAAACAATCCATGTCCGGCCGTAAAACCACCATAGTGGACGAGAAAAAAGGGCGCGAGAAACAACGGTACGATCAATGCAAGCCTGGATTGGTAGGGACGCACAACGAGCTTGAGAACCGTGAAGACGCCGATGATGACATTCTCAGCCCAGTAGAGAACGATCAGCTCGAATATGTGCCAGTTGAAAAACAAAACGCCTAACACAGGCATCGCGTTGAGCGCGATCAGCCAGTAAAGTGCTCGGGTGTTCTGGTCTTCGTTGGGCATCGCTGGAGCTCCATCGTCAAGTCGATGCTACGCTTGTGCAAAGACCGAAGTAGGAATCACAATAGTTTCTGGAGGATCGGTCACGCCGAATGCGAGACACCGTCGGCAGACTGAAGGTAGCTTTGAGCCCGGGCTCACATGTACCCTATTGCCAGGAAGGCAATTTCTGGACAAGAACTAGTTACAGGCAACTTTCGGGGAGGGAGCCATGTTCGACATCGAAGCAACCATCAAGTGGGTTAGCGAGGTCCTGAAGGATCCAGACCGAGCAGCCATCGCCTATAAAGAGATGGCAGCCCCCTGGAAGCAGACGTTTTTGCAGATATCGTTACCCGTGTACGTCGCCGGTTGCGTCGTCGGTTACATCGTTGCCATGACCACTGGCGGCTCATTCCTCTTTGGCGGCGTCACTTTTGGATTCTTTCTCTTCAGCTTGCTGTGGTCGCTCGCATGGACCTTCGTGATCGCCTTCATCTTCGACTACCTGGCGGGAGTGTTCGCAGATAAGCGCAATTTCGATGCAGCTTACGCGTTAGTCGGACTTGCAATCATTCCGGCAGCTCTGGGTAATGCTGCCTCACCTCTGCCCTGGCTCGGCTGGCTGATCGGCCTGGCTGCAGGCATCTACAGTCTCATGCTCGCATACCGTTTTATCCCTGTTTTCCTCGAACTGCCTGAAGAAAGCCGCATCAAGCACTTCGTCGTTTCAATCGTTGCGGCTTTTCTCGTAAACGTCATTGTCAGCATCACCCTGGGGTCCATGTTTGGCTCGGCGATCATGAGCGTCGCAGTACCTGATATAGACTCCAATCCTGGCGTGGGAATTCTCGGCGGTCTGGAGCGGCAAGCCTCCTTCGCCGAGTCAGCAATGAACGACACCTACGATCCTCCAGCAGACGGCAAATTGAGTAAATCTCAAGTAGAACGCTACATCGACGTTAAAAAGAAGACACAGATGCTCAGTGAGCGCATCGCTGAAGAGCTGGAAAATATCGAAGAAGACGAAGTGTCGGCCTCCGACATCTTCGGTGGGGTCGGTGATGTGCTGAGACTTTCGACTGCAGAGATGGAAGTGGTAAAGACTGCTGGAGGCAACTGGGCGGAACATCAATGGATCACGAATCAGCTCGAGGTTGCTCGCGTGCAACGTGACATCAACGATACGGTTGAGCACAACTATGAACTCTTCAAAACGTTTCGGGAAAGCATCGAACAATACGAATAGAGCAATTGCTACAGGACCCGGTAAATGACAACTACGCGTCTTACGCTGAATCGAAACTGGCAGATAGATCACGTGAGCCCGTTACTGTTCGGCGGCTTTCTCGAACATATGGGTCGGGCGGTCTACGAAGGTGTCTACGAACCGGCAAGCGCTCACGCAGATGCCGACGGCGTTCGGCTGGATGTGCTCGAAGCCCTCCGCGGTCTCGAGATGACCACAATGCGCTACCCGGGTGGCAATTTCGCCTCTGGTTACCACTGGGGCGACGGTGTCGGCCCGGCGGACAACCGACCCTGCGTGCGCGAACTCGCATGGCAGAGCATCGAAACCAATCAGTTCGGTACCGACGAATTTATCAGCCTGTGTCAAAAGGCCAACTGGCAGCCCATGCTCGCCGCGAATCTGGGTACGGGCACGCCTGAAGAAGCCCGCAACTGGGTGGAATACTGCAACTCACCTGTCGGCACCCAGTGGTCAAATCTGCGTGCAACCAACGGCAATCCCGAGCCGCACGACGTCGTTTACTGGTGTCTGGGTAACGAGATGGATGGGCCCTGGCAACTCGGTCACGTGCCGGCAGAACAATATGGCATCCGCGCTCAACAAGCAGCCAAAATGATGAAGGATTGCGACCGAAGAGTGCGGACCGTAGCCTGCGGATCTTCTGCGCCGGACATGCCCACTTTTCTGGAGTGGGATCGCAAAGTGCTCGAACAGTTGGGCGGTCTTGCGGACTACATCAGTCTGCATCGCTACGTCGGCAATCCCGAAGATTCGGCAGAAGACTATCTCGCCATCGGCAATAGCATCGATGCGCAGATCGCAGCGGTTGATTCTTGCGCACGATTTGTGGCAGCCAGACGAAAGCGTAACAAGCGTGCGTATCTGTGTTTTGACGAATGGAACGTCTGGTACAAAGCGCGCTCACCCGAGGACATGAACGGCCGGGGTATTCACGCACCCCACCTGATCGAAGAGATCTACAACCTCGAAGATGCGCTGGTGGTCGCTGCCTTCCTGATGAGCTTCATTCGACACGCCGATGTTGTAAAAATCGCCAACATCGCCCAGATCGTAAACATCATCGCACCGCTGATTACTCGCGGTGACGACCTCCTGGTGCAATCTATCTACTATGCCTACCAGATGATTTCGACCCGCAAGAGCGGCATCTCGTTACAGGTCGCACACGACGGCCCGACCTACGTCAGCCCTCTTTACGGTGAAGCATGCGAAATCGATCATGCAGCAATTCTCGATGAGCCCGGCAGCCGCTTGCACGTGTTCGCAATGAATCGAAACGTGCAGAAGGCCAGCGAACTCACCGTTGAATTCGCTGGCAGCAATCTAGCTGTGGAAAACGCGGAGCTGCTGCACTCGACACTGAAAGCGGCAAACACGTTCGAAGATAAAAACCAGGTGAAAAGCGAAGCCTTTGATGGCTGGCAGACCGAGGGGAGCGCGAAAACAGAGCTGCCACCACACGCCTTTCTGGCCACAACATTCCGCCTGGATTAGCGACAGACTACCGGGTTACTTCTTGACCCATTTCGTAGCGAATATCCAACCGCCAGGTGGTGTTTTAGCGATCGTCTTCTTGCCGGCCAGAATTTCCACTTCACGGCGCGTGATGCCGTTCTTCAGAGCGATGCGGTCATACTCGGCTTGACGTTTAGCGTTGATGTCGCCAACCAGCGCGGCAACCTCGCTTGCGGTGGATTCATTGACCGCGCCCAGGTAGCCGTCGGCACGCTCTCCGATCAATCCCTGGCTCTTGGCAGTATCAATGGCGTCCGCAACGACAGCCACTGAAACAAACATCCCCACGCAAAGTAGCAAGACTCGAAAAAAATGCTTCATGGCTAAAACAACCCGCTGTCTTCGGCAAAGAGATCATCGAGTTCCTCATCTACCTTCACGAGGATCTCGTGCTTAATGTTCACGTTCAGATTGATCGTGATAGGTTCATCCGTGGCGATCCTCACCGTCGGAGTGCAGGCGAGCAGTAGCCCAAGCAAAGTCGCTGCAGTCGTTGCTCTGTAGAGGCCAGTTTTCCACATAAACTCTCAACCTTCTGTGTTCGAGACACGGCTTTTGAGGCGATCCGTGATCGTGTGCTGTGCGCGCAGAGACTCCAGCAGCACAGGTATGTTCTCACTGATATTGAGGTTGTATAGGATCGGCCGGCCGTTTTCCACCTCTGGATTCATACCCTGCAGATGAACCGCGATACTCAGGTCTCCGTTCTCGGCAAAATCTGCCGTCATTTCAAGGCTACTGTAGCTGAAATTGGTCAATGCCTGCAGCGCAAAATCAAGCCCCGGCTGGCCGGTTGCGGTGCCCAGGGCTGAGGCGAGTCGAATGGTTCCGCCCGGCGGCTCGGCGCTGAGCTGGCCGGCGGTCATGCTGAATAAGCCACCCTTGAGCCGTATTGGCAAGCGACCCTGCAGCACACCCGTTCCCGTGATGTCCTCGCCTTCGAGTGCAAGCACGTCGGCGAGATCCACTCCCTGGAGATCCACGTCAAAAGCCGAATTCATCTTCTCTAGGTCGACGCTCATTGGACTGAAGGCGGCTTCGCCACCGAGTAGTTGCAGCCTCATGTCGACAACACTTGCGCTGTCTTTGCGCGCAGCGGCAACCAGAGAAATGTCGGACAATTCCACCCCCACATCTGCACGCCCGATGGCGATCGTCGACGGCATGAGTTCTACGCCGGTCTCGGTCACTCGAAACAACAGATCGCCCCGGGTCCCGGCAAACCGGTACTCGTCATAGAAACCGGCGACATCGGACATAGTAGTGATGATGTCTCCCCCGAGCGGTAGGTCCTCAGACCACTCGAAATCCATCTGAACCGCCAAATTTCCTGCCGTCAGGTCATACGGCTCGCTCCAGCTGGCGAGCGCGCCTGCAAGTAAGGGGGCGTTCAGTGTTACCTGTCCGCTTGATGAAGCCCTGCCACGACTCTCAGACAGATCGTGACTGAAGGTCGTAGCCAACTCGATACCACCCAGTATCAGCGTGCCCTCGCCCACGACCCGCTGGCCGCCAGGTTGCAATTCGACTCCCATAGTCGCGCGACCGCTCGTGGCCAGAGCAAAGCCACTCAAGGCGAAGTCGACATCGAGATTGATAATCGGCGCCGTGTTCACAGTTGCCTGCAACGAACGGAGCTGACCCTCTACTCTCAGGTCATCCAGCACCATCTCAAAAGACAATCCCGCTGCAAGAGTGACTGTTCCATCGGCGTAGTCGACCGGATAGCGGGTCGGGATATCGAGTGACACAACAGAACTCCCAAGCTCGACTTTCCCGCCGTCTAAAACCGCATCGACCTGGTCGGCTTGCGCGTGGAAGCGACCTCGCAATTCATGCAAGCGCACCCTTGCCTGCGAATCCTGCCAGGAAAGGTCAAAGGTGCCGTGCCAGATCATGTCTTCGAGCGCGGCGTCAGTAGGCGGCCACGGTAAAATGGTGTGTATATCGCCCTGCGCCGAACCCTCCCCGGCAGGTATACCGGCAATCTCGCTTGCGAGTTCGAATGCATAGCCAGTGAGATTGAAACTCGTGTCGATTGCTAGTTCGTCCGCGCTCAGCTGAGATTCGACAACCAGATACGGTGGCCGATCGACGGTTGAATCGAGAAACGTAGCATGGACGCTCCCGGCTTTATCCACGTCACCCTCAACCAGGAAATGCGCAGCCTCGGCTGGCTCCAGTCCTCTTGCGTCGAACGACAACTGGCCATCAGCGAGATGGAGTGATCCCTCAGCAAGAAAGTCGAGCCGCGGCAGCGCGAGCGTCAACAGATCGATTGTGAACGTGGCAACGGGAATTGCCGCGAATATGGCCTCTGGCCGCATCACTTCGACATCTTCGGTCGCTTCATTCGCGTCGACGCCCGGTGGATCCACGCTCACGTGCAGCGTGGCGAACTGCAAGGATTCAAGACGGGGAAGCTCGAATAGGTCATAGGCCAGCACGCCTGTCGTGCCTTTCAGCGTGACGCCTGACCCAACCACTCGAACTGAATCTATTTTGACGGAAGTCAACCCAGGTCTCGCAATTTCGATCGACAGGGCATCGACTCCCAGCGTGTGTGCAAACCGTGGCGCCAGCTGAACCACTAACCAGGGTAAGGCAAAGTAGGCACTCACCAATGCGAGCGCCAGGAGGGCTACAGCTGCGATCAGATATTGGCTAACGCGGAGCATCGCTATGAGCGCATCGAGTAGGTATATCTAACTCTACCACTCACCAGCAGCGGGTCATCGTGGTAATGCTATGCTCAGGCGCATGGCACGGCAGATTCTGGTTACGGGCTACAGCGGCCGCCTCGGCAGCCTCGTCGCAACACATCTGCGCGACGCCCATGGGCTCCGACCTCGCGTGCTTGTCAGACCCTCCCGCTTAACCGACAGTAACTGGCAAAATCCAGCCGGCATGGACGTCC
>CBDUDJ010000066.1:0-8136 GCA_965365885.1 uncultured Gammaproteobacteria bacterium | reverse complement strand
ACCCGCCGGTCGTTCAACACACCGAATCGCGTCTCTCCTGACCAGCCAGTGCGCTGCGGAATCTTTGCCCAGAAAGGTACCAGGGCGGATTTGAAGCTGTTTGGCAACACGATGGCCTGGTCAAAGCTATGGCTACGCATCTCTCGAGCTATGTCACGACGCTTGTTGAGTGCGAGTTCGCCATGGGCCAACGCGAAAACGTGTGATGTGGCAACTCCGGGCATGCGCTGTGCAAGCGGTTCGGCCGCGGCTGGAGCCAGCATGTGAATCTCACAATCCGGATGAACAGATCGCAGCACGCGTACAAGGCAATGGGCCATAACCATGTCACCCACCCAGGCAGGTGCCACGACAAGGATTTTCAAGCGGCCTGGCCGTTCACCGGGACATGCCATTGTCGGAAGCTATCGCGCTGGCCGCGCACCTGATCGAAGTAGGCCGATTGAAATCGCTCGGTGAGGGGACCACGTTTGCCCGTGCCGATAGTTCGGCCGTCAAGTTGCCAGATCGGCAAAACTTCAGCCGCGGTACCAGTGAAAAAAGCTTCATCGCAGATGTAGATTTCATCACGCGTGATCCGTCGTTCGAGAATATCGACACCCATCTCATCTGCAAGATGAAAGATAGTATTGCGAGTAATGCCATCGAGGCAGGAGCTCAGCTCCGGCGTGTGCAACACGCCTTCCTTCACGATAAATACGTTCTCACCCGTGCCTTCGGTGACATAGCCTTCATTGTCCAGCATCAACGCTTCATCACACCCTGCTTCCAACGCTTCATGCAGCGCCAGCACTGAGTTGATGTAGTTGCCGTTGGCCTTCGCCTTGCACATTGTGATGTTGACATGGTGACGGGTGTAAGACGAGGTACGAACAGCAATTCCTTTCTCACGACTGTCCGGATCCATATAGTCCGGCCAAGGCCACGCGGCAACAGTAAAATTGACCGAAAGGCCTTTAGCTCGAAGCCCCATCGCTTCCGAACCGAGATACACCATGGGGCGCAGATACCCCTCAGTGAGCTCGTTAGCTTTGAACACATCCAACTGAGCTTGATTCACCTCTTCGGGTGTGTAAGGAATTTTCAGCCCCAGGATGTGGGCAGAATTAAACAATCGCTTTGTATGTTCGTGCAGACGAAATATGCACGGACCTTGGGGGGTGGCGTAAGCTCTGACACCTTCGAAACAACCGACGCCATAGTGCAGCGTGTGAGTAAGCACGTGAACTTTGGCGTCGCGCCAGGGTACCAGCGTGCCGTTTTGCCAGATCCAACCATCGCGGTCGGAAAAGTCTTCAATAATCATTCTTCTTCTCTAAATATCAGTTGCCAGACGGCGCGAACATCATCCTGGTATTGCTTCAACACTTCAGCCGAACGCTCCCGGTCGGGAATGTCCAGCACGCCGCGGTGCCACTCCGCCCGCAGAGCGAGATACGCTGTTGTGAGCCGTGCCGCCGCACCCGCGGGTAACAGCTTAAGGCCATCCACCACTTCGAGGATCCGCACATTATCGGTGTATTCAATCAGCGCGGGGTATTGGTCAGCCCAGGCCAGAACCAGATATTGCACCATAAATTCGATATCGACGATACCGCCGCTACCCCGCTTGATGTCGTCAGCCGTGGTGTGCTGTTCGCCCATTCGCTGCCGCATACCGACAATTTCACTTCGCAGATTTTTTCGATCGCGTGAAATTCCAAGAATCTCCGCACGAACACGCGCGAATCCTTCAGCAAGCTGCCGATCACCGCACACGACACGAGCCCGCACCAACGCCTGATGTTCCCACACCCAGGCACGATTCAGCTGATAGTCTCTGAACGCCTCCAGCGAACTCACCATCATGCCTTTGCTGCCTGACGGCCGCAGGCGTGTGTCGATCTCATAGAGTGCGCCATGGTAGGTGGGCACTGTCAGGATATGCAGCAGGCGGCGTACTAATCTCAACAGGAATTGATTGGCATCGCTGGACATGCCATGAATGAAAACGAGATCCAGATCCGATCCCGGGCCCAGTTCGATCCCGCCGAGCTTGCCATAGCCAACAACCAGGAAAGGCCGGTCACTGGCGAATTGCGGAAAACGCACCAGATTTTCCTGCCATGCAAGATTCACTGCAGCATCGACCATGGCTTCGGCGAGAAACGTGAGCGCATCGCTGACTTTCATCAAGTCGAGCGCGTCACGAACTTCGGCAAGCGCGATATTAAAGACATGGTGGGCTTTGAATTCACGCATTACGTCCAACGCGCTTTCGAAATCATCGACGCCGCTGAGTTGCGCTTCGAGCGCTACTCGCAGCGTACCTCGATCGCGGATGCTATCTGGAGCACGGCCATCGATCAGAGAATCGAAAAACGCCGGGTGGGCGGCCAGATTCTCCGCCAACCACAAACTCGTTGTGGCGAGTTCGACGAAGTGGGCACAGGTTGGCGGATTTTCGAACAACAAAGACAGGTATGCAGAGCGTCTGAGAACGGCGCGAAGAACCGGTGCTGTCCGCTGCAATGACAGATCAGGATTCGACATGGTCTGGATCTTGTCGAGCAACAGGGGCATCAATCGATCCAGCCGCTCGCTTGCTTGCGCCGTGACCGAAGACCGGTCGCGCGCTTTGTGCAAGCCCATCAGGACATCAATCGTTGTGCCAAGATCGCGAAATCCGAACTGCGAGAGTGTGGCTTCATTGTCTGGCGCAGCCCACACACGCTGGCTGGGAGAATCGACAACCGACTCAGAACCGAGAAGGTCCTCGAAAACTTTCGTGATGAGACTGCGATGGCTGTTGAGTGCGGTAAGGAACTCAGCGTAACTCGAATAGCCGCGGCCGATCGCCAGACGTTCTCGAGACTCCGGATTTACCGGTAATTGCTGGGTCTGTCTGTCTGCTTCGGCCTGCAGGCTGTGCTCGACATCGCGGAGGAATCGATACCCATCAAGCAAACTACGGGCTGTATCGTCCGCAATCCGCTCCAGTGCAGCCAATTCCGGTACCGCTTCGAGCAAACGGGATTTCTGCAGTCGCGGCTCCCGCCCACCCCAGATCAGTTGCTGCATCTGGACGGCAAACTCCGCATCCCGAATGCCGCCGGGACCAAGCTTTATATCTTCGGGCTGATGCCGCTCTGCCAGCACGCGGGACTTCATATCGCGCAGTGCATCAACTGTGCCGAAGTCGAGATAGCGGCGGTAGACGAACGGTTGCAGTGCCTCAAGTAATTGCTTACCACTATTTACGTCACCCGCGCAGGCGCGGGCTTTGATGAGCGCATAACGCTCCCAGTCCCGGCCCTGAGTGGCGTAGTAGTCTTCCATGGCTGAGAATTCCATCGCCAGCGGTCCGCTGTCGCCATACGGTCGCAGCCGCATGTCTACTCGAAACACGAAACCGTCATCGGTGACCGGATCGAGCGCCTGTATGAGTTGCTGGCCAAGGCGCACGAAAAACTGCTGGTTGGTATCGCCGTTGTCCGTGCGGCCACCTTCCGGATAGGTAAACACAAGATCCACGTCCGAAGAGAGATTGAGTTCATTCGCCCCGAGCTTGCCCAATGCAAGCACAACCATCGCCTGCTCAGCGCCGGTAGAAGCACTTCGCGGCACTCCCCGTTTTTCACATAGCCAGGCGAATACCTGGTTCAAGGCAGCTTGGATCAGTTCATCAGCCATGAGCGAACAGGCTGCTATGGTCTCCTCAAGCTCAGCTTCCTGCAGCAGGTGGCGCCAGACAAGCCAGATCTGGTGGCGCTGTCGAACGCTGCGCAACGCCCTTTGCAATGCGGGCATCGCATCGATCTCCACAAAGGCTTCGGTGATTGAAAGCGCAAGGTCATCGGCTGCGAACGACCGATTGAAGGAATGATCATCAAGTGCAAGTTGCAGCCAGTCCTTATGACGCGGTGCTGCATTTGCGAGGAAATCGCTCAGCGCAAATACCCGGACGGCGGCCTCACGAGTGGCATCATCACTCAGCTGCAGTCCGGCCTGGGCGAGCGCACGAATGCCTTTGGTTTGGAGGGCCTTTGGGAGAGCTGTGCGACTCAACTCTGCGAGGCAGGAGAGACGCGCAGGACTTCGGCGATGGTGGTGAGACCGGCACCCACTTTCTGAGCGCCGGACAAGCGCAGGGTTCTCATACCTTCCTTGTAAGCCTGCTTGCGCAAGGTTTCCAGTTCCAGCTCACCCGTGATGTAGGATTGAATACGCTCGCTCATCGGCAGCAGCTCATAGATTCCCATGCGCCCCATGTAACCCGTGTCGCGGCATTCGATGCATCCCTGTGGGGCATACACCTGCGCCGGTGGCTTGGCTCGAAACGGCCTCATGAGCAGGTTCCAGGCTTCGACATCAACCTCTTCTTCCACCTTGCAATGTGGACAAAGCGTTCGCACGAGGCGCTGTGCCATGATGCCGAGCACCGTGGCCTTGATCATATAAGGTGGGACTCCCAGATCGAGCAGCCGGGTGATTGCGGTGGGCGCATCATTTGTGTGCAGCGTGGAGATCACCAGGTGACCTGTCAGCGAAGCCTGGATCGCCATCTCGGCGGTCTCCAGGTCGCGAATCTCACCGATCATGATGATGTCCGGGTCCTGTCGCAGCAAGGAGCGGACACCAGATGCAAAGCTCACCTCGATATTGTGTTGCACCTGCATCTGATTGAATGTGGGCTCAACCATTTCGATCGGATCTTCGATTGTGCAGACATTGACCGCATCTGTTGCCAGTTGCTTGAGCGTGGAATACAGCGTGGTGGTTTTGCCTGAGCCCGTCGGCCCGGTAACCAGCACGATGCCGTTGGACGAACCAGCCATGGATTGCCAGCGATCGTAGTCATCGCCGGTGAGTCCGAGCTGCGCGAAACTTCGAAGCAACACATCCGGATCGAAGACCCGCAGCACCATCTTTTCACCGAATGCGGTAGGCAGCGTCGACAACCGCAATTCGATCTCATCGCCGTCGGGGCTTTTCGTTTTTACTCGACCATCCTGTGGCCTGCGCTTCTCCGCCACGTCCATCCGGCCGAGAATTTTCAATCGGCTGGTGACCGCTGTGTTGACGGCCGCCGGTAATTCATAAACATGATGGAGCACGCCATCGATGCGAAATCGGATCAGGCCCTTATCACGCCGCGGCTCGATATGGATGTCACTGGCGCGCTGGTCAAACGCATACTGCAGTAGCCAATCGACGATGTTGACGATATGCGCGTCGTTGGCTTCCGGGGATTTCATGGTACCGAGTTCGAGCATCTGCTCGAAGTTGGTGACCGCCGAGACCTCAAGACCTGCATCCGCGGCCTTCGCCACGGAACGGGCCATTGTGTAGAACTCGAGCATCCGGAGACTGAGATCGGCCGGATTACACACTACGCGCGTGATCCTGCGGCCGCGCAGCGTCTGGGTGAGCATGCCCTCCCATTGATACATATACGGCTGAGCGCTGGCGATTACGACCTCGTCATCAGTAACCTCCAGCGCAAGAATTTGATGGCGCTGGGCAAAGGCATACGACATCACCTCGGTGACGGCATTGACATTGATCTTAAGCGGGTCGATGCGCACATAGTCCTGCTGCGAGGTTTCGGCCAGCCACAGAGTCATGGTTTCGAGATCGAACGTTTTGCCGGGCTCGTTGCGATTGTCATACTCCCGGGCTGCGACAATCTCCATCGCGTGCTGCAGGAGTTCTTTTTGGGTGCGCGGTGCGATCAGAACATCTTCGGCCTGCCGCTGACTGACGAATCCTGCTTTGACGAATTCATCGAGCACAGTTGGCAGATCGAGCAGTTGTTCGGGTTCCTCGTCCAGGCGCTCAGAAAGTACGCCAGTTTCAGGAGTTGTGTGTGGCGCCGCGGCGGGTGGATGTGATGAAGCGGGGGCATGTGCGGCACCGGGACTATCAGCCACGACAGGTGACGCGGTCAGATCCTGCTGCGAGGAATTGCTGTCTTCAAGCTCGTCTTCCGGTCCATCTTTCAAACCATCAGCCGACGCTGCCGGTCCGTTTTTGGAGTGATCCGGCTCTTTTGACGAACGCGATGTGAGCGAACTGGCCACCTAAGTCCCTGATTTAGCCTAGCTTTAGCAGTTAAAGCTATGGCCTGATATTTTGCAACCGCCGCATGCCTCAAGAACATGACAGACATCACAGAGCGCTGTCTAAACCACCAAAATCGGGCAGGCAGGTTGGCGAAATGGCCTTTTCCGGGGTGCGATTTTCGGCGTCCCGCTGGTGTAGAATGCGCGGCCCGCGACAACTGGCAGGACTGGCAAACAGTGGACACGAGCGGCTACGCGCAGTGGTTCAGGGATTCAACACCCTATATCAGCATGCACCGCAACAAGACCTTCGTGGTCCTGTTGGACGGCGCAGCAATTGCCCACCCCAACCTCATTAATATTGTCCACGATCTGGCCCTTGTCAGTGTGCTGGGTGCCCGGCTCGTGCTGGTGCACGGCGCGCGGCCACAAATCGATGCCCAGTTACCAGACTGCGAATTCCACGACGGCCGCCGCATCACGCAGGAATCCGATCTCACGACATTGCTCGGCATATTCGGGGAACTGCGGACGCAGATAGAGGCCCTCTTCTCGACCGGCTTACCGACCAGCCCACTGCGGCAGTCCGATATTGCCGTGGTGAGCGGAAATTTCGTGACCGCGCAACCTCTGGGTGTGGTGGACGGGGTCGACCATCTGCTCACCGGCCGAACCCGGAAGGTTCATGGCAAGCGGATCAACGGGGCACTCGATACCGGCGCACTGGTACTGCTGTCTCCATTGGGTTATTCGCCCTCGGGTCAGGTATTCAATCTTGCTGCCGATGAGCTTGCCGCAGATGTCGCCATAGCGCTGAACGCTGAGAAATTGATCGTGTTCAATGCACGACACGCGCTGACAGATGCAACGGGCGAACGTCGAAGCGTGTTGAGCCCAGCCGATCTCGACGCTCACTTCAATGCGAAAGATGCTATGAAAGTCGACGCGGCCAATGATGTCGATCAGCAACATCTGCGCTGCGTAGTCAGAGCCTGCCGCGGCGGCGTCACGAGTTGCCAGCTCGTCAGTTACATCGAAGACGGCGCCTTGCTCACTGAACTCTACACCGCCCAGGGGCACGGCACTCAGGTTCGTGAAAACTATGCCGGGCTGGTGAGACCAGCAACCTCTGAGGACGTGGCCAGTATCGTTGAGGTTATTCGCCCGTTAGAGGAAGCCGGCGTGCTGGTGCGCCGTTCGCGCGATCGCCTCGAGCAGGAGATTGGACAGTTCCTGGTCGCCGACATCGACAACAATGTAGTGGGTTGCTGCGCAATCTACCCTTTCGGCAACGCAGCCGAACTCGCCTGCGTGGCAGTACACCCTTCTTACCGGGATCTCGACAGAAACCCGGGTATCGGCGCGCGCCTGCTGGCAGCTGCGGAGCAAGCTGCAACTTCCAGCGGCGCGACTGAACTCTTTGCTCTGACGACCCAGACCCGGGACTGGTTCATCGAAAACGGGTTCACCGACGCAGCACCAGAGGTACTTCCCGCACCGACGCAGGCGCTGTATAACTATCAGAGAAACGCCAAGGTGATGATCAAATCATTGGATTGGAACGATGACTGATAAAAGACCCTATTCCTCCATCGTGGTCGATGGGCCCGCGCAGGCTCCGAGCCGAGCCATGCTCTACCCTGTTGGATTTACCGAGGAAGATTTCAAAAAACCGCAAGTCGGTATCGCATCGACCTGGAGCATGGTCACGCCGTGCAACATGCACATAAACGCACTGGCCGATGCCTCCGCAATGGGTGTTGACGAAGCCGGTGGCAAGAGCGTGCTCTTCAACACGATCACTGTGTCCGATGGTATTTCAATGGGTACGCCCGGCATGCGCTATTCCCTGGTGTCCCGCGAGGTGATTGCCGACTCCATCGAAACGGTAGTGGGCGCGCAGGGCTTCGACGGTTTCGTTGCTCTTGGTGGTTGTGACAAAAACATGCCGGCCTGTGCAATGGCCATGGCGCGCCTCGACCGCCCAAGCGTGTTTGTCTACGGCGGTACGATCCAACCCGGTGTTGAACGACGTGATGTCGTTTCCGTGTTTGAAGCAGTCGGCGCGCACGCTGCGGGTAATCTTTCCGAC
>CBDUDJ010000065.1:0-8159 GCA_965365885.1 uncultured Gammaproteobacteria bacterium | reverse complement strand
CCAACCTGCGGTTTTGGAGACCGCTGCTCTGCCAATTGAGCTACTGGCCTAAATCCTCTCTCACTCCCCTCAACTACATTTTAATGAGGTTAGTAAGGACTTACTATCGTTTCATACCAAGAAAATTAGCGTTACTCCTTGATGGAGGTTACGACGCCTGCACCTACGGTGCGGCCACCTTCGCGGATAGCGAAGCGCTGGCCTTCTTCCATCGCAATCGGCGAGATCAACGTCACTGTCATATTCACGTTGTCTCCCGGCATCACCATCTCCGTGTCCGCCGGCAACTCACAACTGCCCGTCACATCCGTCGTCTCAAAGAAAAACTGCGGCCGATAACCCTTGAAAAACGGTGTATGTCGGCCGCCTTCATCCTTCGACAACACGTAGACCTCAGACTCGAACACCGTGTGCGGCGTGATCGATCCCGGCAACGCCAGCACCTGGCCACGCTCAACTTCTTCCCGCTTCGTGCCCCGCAGCAATACCCCGACGTTCTCACCCGCACGACCTTCGTCCAGCAACTTGCGGAACATCTCAACGCCCGTACACGTCGTCGTCTGCGTGTCGCGGATTCCCACAATCTCGATCTCGTCGCCGACCTTGACGATGCCCCGAGCCACACGACCCGTGACAACCGTGCCACGGCCTGAGATCGAGAACACATCCTCTATCGGCATCAGAAACGGCTGATCCACCGGCCGTTCCGGCTCCGGGATGTAGTCATCAAGTGCGGCAACCAGCTTCTCCACGCTCGGCACGCCAATATCACTCTCATCGCCTTCCAGCGCCTTCAGCGCGCTGCCGATGATGATCGGCGTGTCTTCCCCTGGAAACTCGTAGTAATCCAGAAGCTCGACAATTTCCATCTCGACAAGCTCCAGCAGCTCATCATCATCAACCATGTCGGCCTTGTTCATGTACACCACAATCCGCGGTACCCCGACCTGGCGTGACAGCAGGATGTGCTCCCGTGTCTGCGGCATCGGCCCGTCTGCTGCGCTCACCACCAGAATCGCGCCATCCATCTGAGCTGCACCCGTGATCATGTTCTTCACATAATCTGCGTGTCCCGGGCAGTCAACGTGCGCGTAGTGGCGGTTTGCACTTTCGTATTCCACATGCGACGTCGCAATCGTGATGCCACGCTCGCGTTCTTCCGGCGCATTATCAATCTGGTCAAAATCCTTCGTCTCACCGCCGTGGGCCGCCGCGCAGACTCGCGTCAACGCCGCCGTCAGCGTCGTCTTACCGTGGTCAACATGGCCAATCGTCCCCACGTTTACGTGAGGCTTGGTACGCTCAAATTTCTCTTTCGACATTGTTCTTTCCTTGTCTCCAGTTTTCGGCAAGTCCAACGCCAGGTGAACTGATTGAGGTTCACCTGCGATTCAAACTATCGGTTGATAATCCCTGCAGCAATGCTATCGGGCACCTCTGAATATTTTGCAAATTCCATGGTGTAGTTGGCCCGACCCTGCGTCGCAGAACGCAGATCCGTCGCGTAGCCGAACATCTCCGAAAGTGGCACATCCGCACGCACGATTTTACCCGCTGGATTTTCATCCATGCCGCTGATGATTCCACGACGCCGGTTGAGATCACCAACCACGTCACCCATGTAGTCTTCGGGCGTCACCACTTCCACGCTCATTATCGGCTCGAGCAGTACGGGGTCAGCTTTCTGCGCGCCTTCTTTCATGGCCATGGAACCGGCAATCTTGAAAGCCATCTCGGACGAATCGACTTCGTGGTAGGAGCCGTCGTGCAACGTGGCTCTGACGCCGATCAGCGGATAGCCGGCAATGACGCCATTTTGCATCTGCTCCTGAATGCCTTTGTTGACAGCCGAGATATATTCGCGCGGCACCGCGCCGCCAACGATCTCGTCGACAAACTCGTAAATTCCACCCTCTTCGTCGGTGTAAGGTTCAAGCTTCACCCAGACATGACCGTACTGGCCGCGACCGCCGGACTGACGCACGAACTTGCCTTCCTGATCAACTGTCGAACGGATGGTCTCGCGGTAGGCGACCTGCGGCTTACCGATGTTCGCCTCGACGCCGAACTCACGCTTCATGCGATCGACGATGATGTCCAGGTGTAACTCACCCATTCCGGAGATGATCGTCTGGCCCGATTCTTCGTCTGTATGCACGCGAAAGGACGGATCCTCCTGCGCCAGTTTGCCTAAAGCCACACCCATCTTCTCCTGATCGGGCACGGACCTGGGCTCAACGGCAACTGAGATTACCGGCTCGGGAAATTCCATTCGCTCGAGCGTAATGATCGAATTCTGTGCACAAAGCGTGTCACCGGTGGTGACATCTTTGAGGCCAATCGCTGCGGCTATGTCGCCTGCGCGGACTTCCTTGATCTCATTGCGGTTGTTTGAATGCATCTGCACCATTCTTCCGACCCGCTCGCGCTTGGACTTCACCGGGTTGTAGACCTGATCACCGGAATTCAGCACGCCTGAATAGACCCGGAAAAAGGTCAGCGTTCCGACAAACGGGTCCGTCGCTATCTTGAAGGCCAGTGCGGCAAATGGGGCTTCGTCGTCTGCTGCGCGAGTATCAACTGTCTCACCGTCCTCCAGCAGGCCTTCGATCGGCTTGACTTCCGGGGGTGCCGGGAGAAACTCGATGACAGCGTCCAGCATTGCCTGCACGCCTTTATTTTTGAATGCGGAACCGCATACAGCCAGCACAATTTCGTTGTTCAATGTGCGAATCCGCAGACCTTCTTTTATGTCTTCTTCGGAAAGCTCAATGCCCTCTAGATATTTCTCCATCAATTCTTCGGTGGCTTCCGCGGCATTCTCCACCATCTTTTCGCGCCAGTGCTCCGCATCCGCCATCAGGTCTTCGGGAATGTCAGCCAGATCATAGGTCAGGCCCTGGTCATCTTCGTGCCAGAGAATGGCCTTCATCCGGATAAGATCCACGACGCCCTTGAAGTTTTCTTCCGCGCCGACCGCCAGCTGTATTGGCACCGGATTGGCACCCAGACGATCTTTGATCTGATCGACCACGCGCAGGAAATCCGCCCCCGCACGGTCCATTTTATTTACGAACACCATGCGCGGAACTTCGTAACGGTTGGCCTGACGCCAGACAGTTTCCGACTGTGGCTCAACACCTGACGTGCCACAGAACACGACGACCGCACCGTCCAGCACGCGCAAGCTACGCTCCACTTCGATCGTGAAATCAACGTGTCCCGGAGTATCGATGATGTTGATGCGATGCTCGTCAAACTGCTGGTTCATCCCGGCCCAGAAACAGGTTGTTGCAGCGGAGGTGATCGTGATTCCTCTTTCCTGTTCCTGCTCCATCCAGTCCATGGTGGCAGCGCCATCGTGAACTTCACCGATCTTGTGGGACAGACCGGTGTAGAAAAGTACCCTTTCTGTCGTCGTCGTCTTACCGGCGTCAACGTGGGCCACGATACCGATATTGCGATAACGGGATAAGGGGGTCTTACGAGCCATCATGCTCTCCGATAACTATTCGAGTAATAAAAATTGGTTCCAACAACCGTTCTAGTAGCACTCCTGGTAGCGCTCCTAATAGCGGTAGTGCGAGAACGCTTTGTTGGCTTCCGCCATGCGGTGCGTATCTTCACGTTTCTTGACAGCCGAGCCACGCCCATCTGCGGCGTCCATCAGTTCACCAGCAAGACGCGCGGCCATGGATTTTTCACCACGACCTCGAGCGCTCTCGACTAGCCAGCGCATGGCCAGTGCCTGACGCCGCGATGGGCGAACCTCAACGGGCACCTGATAAGTCGCGCCACCAACGCGTCGCGATTTAACCTCAACGAAAGGAGCTACGGCATCGAGCGCCTTTTCGAACACGTCGACGGGATCGGGATTTTCTCTTTCTTCGATGCGGGTCAGTGCACCATAGACAATTCGTTCGGCCACGGCTTTCTTGCCGCTGACCATCACATGGTTGATAAACTTGGCGACTGTTTGATTGTGATACTTGGGATCGGGAAGGATTTCCCGCTTTGCAACGACTCGACGTCTTGGCATCTCTATCTCCTTGCTTCAGGTACGTCCCCGAGACTGGTCCGGGGCCTTACTGGGAGGGGTGCTTTGCGAACCGGCACCTGAGCAGCCATCTTGAAGGAGGACTGCCTACACTCTTTGTAATCTGAAAACTCTGGTTAAATTTGTAGGTCCTTTCTCGAGACCGGTTAAAAAACTCTCTGGACTGCGCAGCAGAAGCTACTTAGGCCGCTTGGCACCGTACTTGGAGCGACCCTGGCGACGATCGGAAACACCCGACGTGTCCAGCGTGCCGCGAATGGTGTGATAGCGCACACCCGGTAGATCCTTCACTCGCCCGCCGCGAATCAGCACGACCGAGTGTTCCTGCAGGTTGTGACCCTCACCACCGATGTAGGAAGTAACCTCATAATGGTTGGTCAAGCGCACTCTGCAGACTTTTCGTAGCGCCGAATTCGGCTTCTTGGGCGTAGTGGTGTACACCCGGGTGCACACGCCGCGTTTCTGCGGTGAGCCCTGCAGCGCCGGGACGATGTTCTTAACGACTTTGCGCTTTCGCGGCTTTCTGACCAGTTGGCTGATTGTCGCCATTCAATACCTCTAAATCTTCTTTCTCAAGCAGTAACAGCGCGCAATTCGCGTGCCTTAATTTATGTTCTCAAGCGACGTTCTCAAGCCTGCCGGACACGCCATTGACTTCGCGGCGCGGCATTGTAATCACCTCTTCTGCGATATACAACGGCCGGTCCACCGGCTTCACGCCATTCACGCTTCAAGCGCAGAGTTTGCGCCAGCAAACTCCGTAAGGTCGGCGCAGCCGACCGGCAGCGTCTAACTGCTGCCGCCGCTGAGGGCTTCGGACAATGCCTGTTCGACGTCATCCGCGCTTACACCCTGCTCCTTGGCAAGACGCGCCGCGAGTTCTTCTTCACGTCGACGCTTGCGTTCGCTGTGGTAGGTCAACCCGGTGCCCGCGGGAATCAACCGGCCGACAACGACGTTTTCCTTCAAGCCCCGCAAGTGATCCTGCTTACCCGTGACCGCAGCTTCAGTCAGCACGCGAGTCGTTTCCTGGAACGAAGCTGCAGAGATGAACGATTCAGTCGCCAGCGACGCCTTGGTGATGCCCAGCAGCACACGCTGGAACCCGGCACGCTCCTTGCCCTCCGCTTCCAACTCCTCGTTGATCTCAGTGAGCTTCGTATATTCGAGCTGCTCACCACGAATCAGGTGTGATTCACCCGAACTGACGATCTCAGCCTTGCGCAACATCTGTCGGACAATCACTTCAATGTGTTTGTCGTTGATGGTCACACCCTGCAGCCGGTACACCTCCTGGATCTCATTGATGATGTACTTGGCGAGTTCTTCGACGCCTTTGAGCCGCAGGATGTCATGCGAACTCGGTGGACCGTCGCAGACAATTTCGCCCTTCTCGACCTGCTCTCCTTCGAACACGCCAATGTTGCGCCACTTCGGAATCAGAGTTTCAACCGGATCGCCGTCGATTGGTGTCACCACCAGGCGGCGTTTACCCTTGGTTTCCTTACCGAAGCTGACCAGTCCGGTCGTCTCGGCAAGAATGGCCGATTCCTTCGGCTTGCGTGCCTCGAAGAGATCCGCAACCCGCGGCAGACCACCGGTGATGTCCCGTGTCTTCGACCCTTCCTGCGGTATACGCGCGATAACATCGCCTACGCCGATCTTATCGGCGTCTTCAAGGTTAAGGATGGCGTCACTCGGCAGGAAATAGTGCGCAGGCACATCGGTGCCAGGCAACATCACTTCCTTGCCCTTGCCATCGACGACGCGTACAGCGGCGCGAAGATCCTTACCGGCACTGGGTCGATCCTTGGGATCCAATACCGTGATGTTGGTCAGACCCGTCAGCTCATCCGTCTGCCGGTTGATGGAAAGGCCTTCTTCCATCGCATCAAACGCAACCGTACCGGAGACCTCTGCCACAATCGGGTGTGTGTGC
Source organism: uncultured Gammaproteobacteria bacterium (assembly GCA_965365885.1). Lineage (GTDB taxonomy): Bacteria > Pseudomonadota > Gammaproteobacteria > Pseudomonadales > Azotimanducaceae > SZUA-309. Next base: position 2,163 of record CBDUDJ010000065.1, on the reverse strand, counting down.
GGGTCCCACTGTGAGATAACCTGCCCCGCATCCACTTTGTCGCCTTCGGAGACGGATATCACCGCACCGTAAGGCAGCTTGTAGCGTTCGCGCTCGCGGCCATGATCGTCCGCCACGGCGATCTGACCGGAACGTGATACAGCGACAAGCTCACCGCTTTCACGGCTTACCGTCTTGAGGTTGTGCAGCTTTACACTGCCGCCATGCTTCACCTGGATGCTGTCGACTGCAGTGGCTCTCGATGCCGCTCCACCAATGTGGAACGTACGCATCGTGAGCTGAGTACCAGGCTCACCAATGGACTGCGCCGCGATGACTCCGACCGCTTCACCCACGTTGACCTGATGTCCACGCGCGAGATCGCGACCATAACAAGTACTGCAAACACCGAACTTGGTTTTACAGGTTATTGCCGAGCGCACGATCATCTCGTCAACACCAAGATCGTCGAGTTCCTCAACCCAGGCTTCGTCGAGCATCGTGCCGGCTTCGATCACAAGCGTCTTGCCATCGGCTTCATACACGTTCTGTGCGACAACCCGGCCAAGAACGCGGTCACCGAGCGGCTCAACCACGTCACCACCTTCGATGATCGCCGAAACGAATAGACCTTCATCAGTACCACAGTCGACGTCGGTAACCACAACGTCCTGAGCCACGTCCACGAGACGTCGGGTCAGATAGCCGGAGTTCGCCGTCTTCAGCGCTGTATCAGCGAGGCCTTTGCGTGCCCCGTGGGTCGAGATGAAGTACTCGTTGACGTTCAAACCTTCACGAAAATTCGCCGTGATGGCATTTTCGATGATGCTGCCGTCCGGGCGCGTCATCAGGCCCCGCATACCCGCAAGCTGGCGAATCTGCGCAGGGGAACCCCGGGCTCCTGAGTCGGCGTATATAAAGACCGAGTTGAATGAATCCTGTTCTTCCTCCTCGCCATCCCGGTTGATTACTGTTTCTTTCGATATACCGTCCATCATGGAGCGCGCAACGAGATCATTCGCGCGCGACCAGATATCAACGACTTTGTTGTACTTCTCACCCTGAGTGACAAGACCGGATGCGTACTGAGATTCGATCTCGGCGACTTCCGCCTGCGCCTCTTCAATGATCGTCGTTTTCTCTGCAGGGATAACAAAATCGTCAACACCGATGGACGCACCGGAAGCTGTCGAATGGGCAAAGCCCATGTACATCAGTTGGTCAGCAAAAATGACTGTGTCTTTCAAACCAACGTTGCGATAGCACGCATTGATAAGATTCGAAATAGACTTTTTGTCGAGCGCCTTGTTGACCATCTCAAAGGGCAACAATTTCGGTACGATATCGTAAAATAACGCACGGCCGACGGAGGTTTCTTTGAGGCTGATTTCCGCCACAACAGAACCGTCTTCGTGAGTTACATGTTCTTCGATTCTCACTTTTACCCGAGCATGCAGATTGACCTGTCCGGAGTAATACGCGCGATGCGCCTCTTCAGTGTCCGCGAAGACCATCCCTTCGCCTTTGACGTTCACCATTTCTCGAGTCATGTAGTACAGCCCGAGAACAACATCCTGTGACGGCACGATGATCGGCTCGCCGCTCGCCGGTGAGAGAATGTTGTTGGTAGACATCATCAGCGCACGGCTTTCGAGTTGCGCCTCCAGCGTCAATGGCACGTGAACGGCCATCTGGTCACCGTCGAAGTCAGCGTTGTACGCGGTACACACCAGAGGGTGCAGCTGAATCGCTTTACCTTCAATGAGGACCGGCTCAAACGCCTGAATGCCAAGACGGTGTAGAGTCGGCGCCCTGTTCAGGAGCACAGGGTGTTCGCGAATGACTTCAGCGAGGATATCCCAGACTTCCGCGGTTTCTCGCTCCACCATCTTCTTCGCCGCTTTGATGGTCGTGGCAAGCCCCCGGCCTTCCAGCTTGCCGAAAATAAATGGCTTGAAGAGTTCGAGTGCCATCTTTTTCGGCAACCCGCATTGATGCAGCCTGAGCGTGGGTCCTACCACGATCACGGAGCGACCAGAGTAATCGACGCGCTTACCCAGCAGATTCTGGCGGAATCGGCCCTGCTTGCCTTTGATCATATCGGCGAGTGATTTGAGCGGCCGCTTGTTGGAACCCGTGATGGCACGACCGCGTCGACCGTTGTCCAGCAACGCATCGACCGAC
>CBDUDJ010000064.1:0-8283 GCA_965365885.1 uncultured Gammaproteobacteria bacterium | reverse complement strand
CCCGAAAGCAGAGGCGGTGCCGGCAGACATTGTCGCCTGGACCGATGGCCGCGCCTGCATCGCCACAGGCAGTCCGTTCGACCCGGTTTCGCATAACGGGCGGGAAATCCAAATCGGCCAGGGTAACAACGTGTTCATCTTCCCTGCACTGGGACTCGGCGCCCTGCTGGCTCAGGCAAGCCGGGTAACCGATGCCATGATCACCCGCACCGCCCAGGTGTTAGCGGAGCAAGTCAGCGCTGAGGAACTGGAGTCGGGCTTGCTCTATCCGGACGTTGATCGCCTGCGGGAAGTGACGGTTGCCGCCGCCACAGCGGTGTACGAACAGGCGTACGAAGACGGAGTCGCAAACGCCGACCAGGTAGCAGATGCCGACGCGCTCGTGCGTGATTCGATGTGGTGGCCGGACTACCCATCCTACATCTGACCTGAGAATCCCGAGGGGACACACGCGCAGCCGGGTCGATTCTGCTGCCCTCGGGTAAACGGCTGACGGCAATAAAACCCGGCCCCCTCCTTGCGTCGTGCAGCAGCCGCGCTCAAAGCCAATCTGTCTAGTATCTGGACGAATTTGAATTTGCGATACCGCACAGAATGCCGGTTACAACTGTGTTTCCATGCTAATTCGACGGGTTTGATACCCAGCGATAATGGCTCACAAGCCGATCAGGAAGATGAGGTAATGGCTTCCCACCGTGGCAACCAGTTAGAACGCCGTCTATTGACGCTACTTGCCGTCACGACACTTGTGCCGCTGGGCGCGCTTGCCTATCTGTCTTACCCCAATTCCTCAGAAACTCTCATATTCGGCTCGGTCAGCCGGTACAGCCTTGTGTTCACCAGCGCAGGGGGGCTTGCGCTCCTGGCAAGCTGCATCGTTGCGACGCGCATGCTCAGACACAAGTTCAAGTTGATCAGCGATCTCGAAGAGGTCGTCCACATGCTGGCACGCGGTGACTACTCGCGGCGTATTGACTTAGCCAGTAGCGGTGAATTCACCTCTCTTGGCAGAGCGTTCAACGAGATGACCGAACAACTCGAACATTCGCTCAAGTCCAGTCAATCTGTCGCAGATATCGACCGCCTGATTCTCTCATCAGCCGATCTCGAAACGGTGTTGCGCAAAGTACTGCTTTCGGCTCGCAGCATTCGCGGAGAAATCATGTTGATTCTCCGGCCTGACATTGACTCCAACGCATTAACGACCTATCGAATGGACAAGCATCGTCTTGTCGAAGGCAGCGTCGGCTTGCTTGAAGTATCCGATGACAGCCTGCGAGACATCGACGGCTACGAGCAAGTCGCAGCGCGTATCTGCGGTGAAAACGTCTGGGTGTGCCTCGCAATCGAAACCGCAGGGGTAATCTCAGGCGCTCTTGTCGCAACCGGCGAGTCAGCACCCAAGACTGTAGAAGTCCAGCAGCTGGGCGAACTTTCCGACCGGTTGTCAGTCGCCATTACCAACATTCAGCGTTCCGACAGCCTGTACCAGAAAGCCCACTTCGACGATTTGACAGGATTGATCAACCGCCACGCATTTGAAGACCGTCTGCGCGAGCAGATATCGCGATCCTGGCGTGGTGAGAAAGGGGCGGTGATGTTCATCGACCTCGACGACTTTAAAAAAGTGAACGATACCGAAGGCCACAAGGCCGGTGATCGTCTGCTCATTGAAATCAGCAAACGGCTCGCTACGGCCTTGCGCGAAGTCGATACCATTGCGCGATTGGGCGGAGACGAATTTGCGGTAATCGTCCCGGGTTGCGATGACGAAAAATCTGTTTCAGATCTGTGTGAACGGATCATTCAATCCCTCACCAAACCAATTATCGTCGATCGCATAGAACACACCGTGGGCGCCTCAATCGGCGTGGCACTCTTCCCGGACGACGGTCAGGTGGTCGAAGAGCTTGTGATGAAAGCGGACTCCGCGATGTATCGAGCCAAAGAAACCGGCCGCGCCCGTTTCGCATTCTTCGACGATTCATTGAACGAAGCCAATCGATACCGCGTGCTGGTTGAAAGCCGGTTACGCGGGGCGCTCAAACGCAACGAACTGGAACTGCATTTCCAACCAAAGCTCGACCTGGAAACCCGCGCGGTAGAAAGCGCAGAGGCATTAATGCGTTGGACAGATGATGAGCTCGGTGTCGTGGAACCGGATACCTTCGTCCCGATCGCCGAAGAAACTAACCTGATACACGAGTTCACCGCAGTCCAGGTCGATCAGACGGCCAATTTATTAGCGGCAGCCGATGCCGCGGGCATCAAATTAGAACATGTGGCCATCAACGCATCGGCGAAACAGCTGATGACGGAAGGCTTCTCTCTATCGCTGCTCTCAATGCTCGATCAGCGCGCTCTTCCGCACCGCCACATAGAAATCGAAGTGACTGAATCGGTATTCGCCCGGGACACACAGCTCGTAGTCAGGGAACTCGAGATCCTGCAATCAGCGGGCATCAGAATCGCGCTTGACGACTTCGGCACGGGCTACTCGTCGTTGAACATGCTTCGCGAACTACCGCTGGATGTCGTGAAAATCGACCGCTCATTCATCACCGAACTCGAAACTTCGGATCAGGCACGCATCCTGGTGCAACACCTCATCAGTATCGCTGCAACTCTCGGTAAGCAGGTAGTCGCGGAAGGCGTAGAAACGGAAGTTCAGTTGCAGCATCTGATCGATGCTGACTGTCACTATGCGCAGGGCTTTCTGATCTCCAAGGCAAAACCCCTGGATGAGTTCATCAAACTGCTCGCAGACTGGCAGAGCGATGAATCAAGCCACCACCTGAAACTGGTGACCTGAATTCGCAGCCGCCGCTCTCCCTTAAAGCCGCCCTCCCGTAATGAGAGGGCTTAAGCAACCCCCTGCAACTCCGGACCCCGGCCTTGCGCCAATCGGTCGCTCGCCAGACCACGGGCAACGCTTTCTGTAGAGCATTGAGCAGCCTCAGATTCTGCGAATATCCGGCTCAGACGCGAGCTGATCCCACGGATTCTCTCAGCAACCCAGGACGGATCGTTCTTACCAAGATATTCGTGGGCGACGCTGATGACGCCGCCAGCGTTGATCACATAATCCGGTGCGTAGAGTATGCCTTTCGCGCGCAACAAGTCGGCAATGTCAGACGACGCCAACTGATTGTTCGCGGAACCGGCGACAACTCCAGCGGACAGCTGCGCAACCGACTCAGTTGTCAGAACACCGCCGAGCGCACACGGCGCGATCACCTCGACCTCCTGCAGGAGAATTTCCTCGCTCGCACAGGATTGTGCGCCGAACCTGCTCACCACGTCAGCAACCCGGTCCGGATTGAGATCAGCCACAACCAACTTCACTCCGGCTCGGGCAAGCAACTCGCACAGGCTGAAGCCGACGTTACCCAGCCCCTGGACTGCAACCCGCAGCCCATCGAGCTGCGCCACGCCGAACCTGCAGCGCACAGCCGTGACCATTCCGTTATAGACGCCGAGCGCCGTACTGGGTGATGGATCGCCGCCAACGCCCGCCAAGCCGAGGCCGGAGACGAAACGGGTTTTGCGCGCGATCAACCGCATGTCGGCAACACGCATACCGACGTCTTCCGCGGTGATGTAAGCGCCGTTGAGCTCTTCGATCCAGCTACCGAACACCTCAAGTTGCCGCTGGGTAAGCGGTTGGTTCGGCCGGCCAAGGATGACGCTCTTGCCGCCGCCGAACGGAATATCAGCCAGCGCATTTTTATATGTCATTCCTTCTGCGAGACGCAGGGCATCGCACACCGCTGCCTCGGTGTCTTCATACACCCAGTGCCGGCAGCCACCCGCCGCCGGACCCAGCCGGGTGCTATGGATGGCGATGACGGCGTTGAGACCACTGACGGAATCCTGACGGTGAACAAGTTGTTCGTGATTGTGTGTAGGCAATGCCATGGCGCCACCAGATATTCTTAGGAACAAAACGGGCCCGGCTGCCAATCTGCAGCAACTGTCCCAGCAGATACAGATCCTATGACTACTGCTGAAGGAAAGGGCCTTCTTTCATTCGAATATAAGGTCAATTTACAGATAATTTATGTCCAAATTATAATTATCGTGATATTTTTATGCTCTATACTCTGATTTAGCGCATATTCAGCCCGATACCAGCCCCTCGATCTTCGGGCAAACCCTCTTCGGGGAATCTATGGAAGCCATTGATCAGTTCGACCGGCAGATTCTCGCTCTGCTACAGGAGGACGCCTCGCTGACTGCCGCCGAAATCGGCAGTCGGATCGGCCTGTCGCAGTCGCCGTGCTGGCGCCGCATTCATCGCCTGGAAGGCCTCGGCATCATTAAATCGCGCGTGGTGCATCTCGACCGGCGCAAACTCGGTCTCGACGTGCTGGTGTTCGCCATGGTGAAACTCAACGCGCACGGCCGCCGCTCGCTGCCGGAATTTGCCGAAGCAATTCAGGCGTTTCCGGAAGTCCAGGAATGCTTCACGCTGATGGGAGACATGGATTTTCTGGTCAGAATCGTCACGCGCGACATCCACTCTTACGAACGGTTCTTCTTCGATACACTCAGTCAGCTCCCCGGCGTGCAGGAAGTGCATTCGAACATCGCCATGTCCGAGATGAAATCGACGACGAGCTTGCCGTTACGCGAGATACCTCAGTAACCTTCATCGAGCAGCGGAAACGCACTGAGGACGTGCGCGCTGGAGATCGGCTGAACACGCTCGAGCAGCCCACGATTGAGTCCTTTGAGCTCGCTCACTCCGAGCAGGGCCATGCTGGTCTTAATCTCGTGTTCGAGTATCTCCAATGCACGAACAACGGCCCGTTCACCACCGGCTGCCATCGCCAGTGCTTCGATTCGACCCATACCGATTGCAGCAGCACCCAGACACAGCCCCTTGATAACGTCAGCACCGCGCATGAATCCGCCATCTACAACAACCGGCACCCTGCCATCAACCGCATCGACTACCTCCGGTAGCGCATCGATACATGCCCGCGTGTGATCGAGCTGACGACCTCCGTGATTGGAGACATAGACAACGTCTACTCCCATCTCCACACAGCGCGCAGCATCTTCGGCAACATTGACCCCCTTGATGAAAAGCGGGATGTCGAAGTTGTTCTTGATATGCGCGACGGTCTCCCAGGACATTCGAGCCTGGTAGCTGAAGTCCAGCGTGTCCGAGCGGGATCCAGAAGCAGGCACATGTCGCTTGATAATGTCCCGCTCGCGTCTGGAATACGTTTGGGTATCCGCCGTGAGGCAGAAACCCGTGTAACCGGCCTCGATCGCCCGCTGGATTATGTCGTCCATCCACGCCTGATCGCCCATGAGGTAGAGTTGAAAGATGCGCGGGCCCGGCACGAGTTGCGCCACTTTTTCGAAATCCGGCGTGCAAACCGAACTGAGGATCTGCAGCACGCCAAACTCCGCTGCAGCCCTGGCGACCGATTCGGCACCACCGGCTTCGAACACCTGCACCGAACCGATGGGGGCCAGCAGCACAGGAATTCGCAGCGAGCTGCCCAGAAACTCTGTATCAGCCTTGACCTCACCGACGTCATTGAGAATTCGCGGCCGGAAAACCCAGGAGTCCAGACCCGCCCGGTTGCGCCGCAGCGACGACTCTGTATCAGCTCCGCCAATCAGATAATCCCAGCGATTCTTGTCGAGATTCCGCTGCGCCTGTCGCACAATCTCATGCAGCGTTAGAAATTCCACCTTCATCATCCAGCCGTCGAAAAACCTCCAAATGCTATCACGCTCTTGTAAAATGGCGCTTTCATCTTCGAGGAGTTTTCCATGGCTGGCATGGTGATCGTGGGCGCCGGTCATGCGGCAGGCCAGACCGCGGCAAGTCTGCGGCAGGCAAAATATGAAGGTGAAATCATCCTCATCGGTGACGAATCGCACATCCCATATCAGCGGCCGCCACTGTCCAAGCAGTACCTGTCCGGCGAACATGGCATGGAGCGGGTCTATCTGCGGCCGGAGAAGTTCTACGCCGAGAGAGACATCACGGTGAAAGTGGATACCCGGGTGGAGTCCATCGACACCGTTGCGAAGAACGTCTCGACCGATCAGGGTGAGACCATCGAGTACGAACATCTGCTGATCGCAACCGGCAGCCGGCCGCGGATACTGCATATTGATGGCAGCGATCTTCCCGGCATCTACTATTTTCGAACCGTAGCTGATGTAGATGCGATTCGTGCACAGATGAGCGCAGGTAAGAAGCTCGTAATCGTCGGCGGCGGCTACATCGGTCTCGAGGTAGCGTCAGTCGGCGTGACCAGCGGCCTGCAAGTTCACGTTCTGGAAATGGAAGAGCGAATATTGCAACGCGTGACCACGCCGGAGATGTCGCGCTACTACCACGATCTGCATAGCGCGCGCGGCGTGCACATCCACACTTCGAAAATGGTGAGCGGTTTCACCGGCGACGGCCAGGTCAGCGGCGTGCTGTGTGGTGATGAAACGATTGCAGCAGACCTCGTTATCGTGGGCATCGGCATCATTCCCAACACCGAGATCGCCGAAGCGGCAGGGATCGACTGTGATAATGGAATTCTCGTCAACGACCATTGTGCAACTTCGATCCCGGGAGTCTATGCTGCGGGCGACTGCACGAACCATCCAAACTCACTACTGGGGCGGCGTCTGCGGCTGGAATCGGTGCCCAATGCCATGGAGCAGGCGAGGGTGGTAGCGGCCAACGTCTGTGGCGCTGACAAAACCTACGCATCCTATCCCTGGTTCTGGTCAGATCAATACGAGCTCAAGTTGCAGATGGTCGGATTTTCCGCCGACGGCGATACCCAGGTCCTGCGCGGTGACATGGCCAGCCATCAGTTCGCGGTCTTCTATCTCAAGAACGGCGCCATGGTCGCAGCCGATGCGGTCAACAGTCCAAAGGAGTTCATGATCTGCAAACAGTTGATCGGCAAGGACGTCGATGCGGCTACCCTGGCGGACCCAGATGCCGATTTGAAATCATTGCTGGGCTGATGACGACGCCGGCTCAATCCATCCAGCGTTCTCTTTACAGCCCGAGTACCTGCTTGGCGATAATGTTGTGTTGCACTTCGCTGGAGCCACCCGCGATGCTGAAACCGCGATGATGAAAGAGCCCCGAAGCAATATATTCTGCATGCGCGGGACCGACGGCTGAGCCGGCAGGGCCGCCGTCCAGTGGCAATGCCCAATGCCCGATGGCTTCACAGAGAAGCTCATCTATCGCCTGCACCAGCTGACTGCCTTTGAGTTTGAGCATCGAAGGTTCCGCTCCCACCTGACCACCTTTATCTGCCTCGCTCAACAGGCGCAAGCTCGTCGCTTCAAGCGCCTGCAGGCGGATGTCCAGCGCACTGAGTCTGCGCTGGATCGAGATTGTCTGATCGAGCCGGCCGCTGCCTGCCTGCTCCTGCGCCAGTACCTCACGAAGACGGCTGAGCAGACGTTTGTTCTCCGCAACGCGAGAGACCATCAGGCGCTCATCCCCGAGTAGACTCTTCGCCACCGTCCAACCCTTATCTTCTTCGCCAAGACGTTGCGCGATCGGCACGCGAACTTCGTCGAAGAACACCTGGTTCCACAGGCGCTTGCCGTTGAAGGCGTAGAGCGGCTCGATGGAAACACCTGGCGAGTTCAGGTCGATGAGCAGGAAACTGATACCTTTCTGCATCTGCACGGTCGAGTCTGTCCGCACGAGACAGAATATCCAGTCGGCAACTTCCGCACCGCTGGTCCAGATCTTCTGTCCCGTCACAACATACTCATCCCCTTCGCGAACTGCCTTCGTGCGCAGTGACGCAAGATCGGAGCCTGCCTGTGGCTCGGAGTAGCCCTGGCACCACCAGAGATCGGCGCTGAGGATTTTCGGCAGAAATTCGGCCTTCTGCTCAGCCGTGCCGTGTCGGATGATGGCGGGTCCCACCATGTTGAATCCGAAACCCGACAGCACAGGCGCGTGGACCGCCCGGCATTCGACGTCAAAAATGTGCCGTTGAATCAACGACCAGCCCGTACCACCGTGTTCCCGTGGCCAGTGTGGTGCCGCCCAGCCGCGGTCGTGCAGGATGCGGGTCCAGCGGATCTGATCTTCTTTGGAGATGCTCTGGCCGTACTTGACGCGTGTGGCGAGAGCCTCCGGCAGAACGGTTGCGAGAAATTCTCGGATTTCAGCGCGCAACCGGCGCTGATCTGCGTCGAGTTCTATCTGCATATCATCTCCTTTAGCCGCTCAAGGCTGTCGCCGCTCAAGGCTGTCGCCGCTCAAGGCTGTCGCCGCTC
>CBDUDJ010000063.1:0-8311 GCA_965365885.1 uncultured Gammaproteobacteria bacterium | reverse complement strand
CAGGCGGGGCTGGTTGCGGGATTTGCCGCCATCGGGGGACGCGTACGAATTCACGGTATTAACGTATCCGAACCCGACAGCAGTGAGCTTGAGTCTGTAATTTTGAACCTCGCCAACGATGTGCTCGAACGCGTCGACCTCGAACACGTTGTGAGCGCTGAAGCCATCCATGTCGATTCCCGCTTCCTCGGTGAGGGCTACGGTCTGCCAACTGATGAGACTCTAGCGGCCATTCATCAGCTCGGTGCTCTCGAGGGTGTCTTGTTCGATCCGGTTTATTCAGGCAAAGCGATGAGCGGCCTGCTCGCTCGCGTGCGGGAGGGTGAGTTCGCCGAAGCTAAAGACCTCGTGTTCATTCACACCGGAGGCACCGCGTCACTGCCGGTGTACAGCAGTGTGTTGCCCGTGTCGGATTGACAAAACTTTTGTCGGCGCAAAAAGAAAACCCCGCCAAGGCGGGGTTCTCCGATCAGCATCCCGAAGGCTGCTGACTCAGGAATCTGGTGACTGTAATTTGATCCGAAGATCCCAATACGGTTGCCAGGCCTGTTGATCGTTTCTCAACCGACCACCTCAAGGGTGCTAGGCGTAGCCACGATCGGTGACTTTAAAGTCGTTATTTTACGACGCCTTGCTACGTCGCCTCAATACTGAATCGATCAATCCAGTGCGAGGGTCGAGTTGTTCCCTTTGCGTCCACCCTTACGAGTATCTGCGTTGTCCGCCTCGGACTGTCGGCCAACAGCCTAATCGAACTCGGGTCCTTCCCTTGAGCCGCCGACGCCTCCGGCAACCCCGACCCTGGCGAGGGTCTTGCGGTTAGGCGTTTTGAGTTTCTGTTGCCAGATTCCCGCTGCGCCAACCGTGTAATCCATACTACTGCGCAATCTCGATTACACCAGTGAAAAGGCTGCAAGCAACTGTGGATATGCTGTGAATCAATCCCGCAAGAACGTGTGGACAGTTTGTTGCTAGTCAGCGGTAGATTCACTTAAACCATGTAAGGTGCTGTAATTGCTCCAGTTTGGCTACATGCATGGTTTTCATGCTTATGCCGGATTACCACGATTGAATTCAAGTTGACGATCCTTTCAGCGCGAACGGACAAACTGCGTGTCGATACCACCACCGAGTTCGTTGAGCTCGTAGATGAGGGCGTCGTGGGCCGCATCGCGACCCGCAACACCCGCGTATTCCGCGATGCTCGACACTATAAGTGCCAGCAGCATCTCATTGGTGTCCCAGCCCTCTGCGGCACCGCTGGTCACCGCCTGGGCGATTGCATTTTTTGCGTGGCCGTATTTCGACATGCTTCTATTTCACCTGATCGTAGTTCACTCTGACGGAGAGCACATCGCTATGCACACCGTGCAACACCGCGTTGGCGGTGGAGCCCAGCAAAAGGCCCAGTCCGTGGCGCCCATGACTCCCGACTACGATGAGATCGGCATTCAACGAACCAGCTAGCTCCTTAATTTCGTGGCTCGGAGCACCAATAACGACATGGACGTTGTCTTCCCCGACCCCGTAGGATCCAGCAATTTCCACGAGTTGTTGACGCGCTTGCGCCAGTGCCTCATCCTCGAAGGACACGCTACCCATTGCAATTGGTGCCATGTCCAGACCACCATAGACTTGTGTCAGGGGTTTGATGACCGTCAGCAAGTGGAGTCCAGCACCGGCCGCGTCGTCAGTGACGAGCCGAGCGGCATCCAGCACCTGACTGGATTCTTCTGATAGATCAATTGCCGCCAACACAGTTTTATACCCCATGAGCACCTCAATTCTAGTTAATCGTTACGCTGAGATTAAAGAACGACGGCCAACCCTGCAACTCGTGGAACTGCAGTGACCGATTTCGGGAAACACCTACTAGCTAAGCCGCACCAGATCGTAGTTAATCTGTAAAATTTCAGCGAAACATTCATCAGGCAACCAAGATCATGCTGAACATTCAGGATGTGAAATCAGAACTGACAACCAGGCGCGCAGAGCTTGCAGAAAGGCAGGAACGGATAGCGCGTCATACCCGCCACCGGGAAGATCCGCTACCCGCTGACTTCGCAGAACAGGCTGTTGAGCTGGAAAATGGCGAAACACTCGTTGCTCTGGATCAGGAACTTTCCCTGGAACTCAAGCGCATAGACAAGGCACTCGCCCGAATCGAGGCGGGATCTTATCTGCAGTGTGAAAACTGTGGGGAAGATATCGGTGAGGAACGCTTGCGAGCACTGCCCTGCAGCAATCTGTGTATCGATTGCGCAAATCAGACTTGAAGCAAACCCCGTTATCCGTCGGAGTCGGAGTTGCTCGGTTCGGTTAGCTGTCGAAGATTATCGATGAAGTTCATCGGCAGTGGAAACACGATCGTGGAGCTTTTTTCGCCCGCAATTTCGACCAGCGTCTGTAAGTAGCGCAGCTGCATCGCTTCGCTCTGGGTGCTGAGCAGCTGGGCTGCTTCGACCAGTTTCCCCTGCCGCCTGTTCCTCACCCGCCGCATGAATAATCTTGGCCCGCCGTTCCCGCTCCGCCTCGGCTTGTTTGGCGATGGCGCGGATCATGCTCTCGTCGATGTCGACATGTTTGATCTCGACGTTGGCAACCTTGATTCCCCATTGATCGGTCTGCTTATCCAGAATTTCCTGGATGTCCAAATTCAATTTTTCGCGTTCGGCTAACAACTCATCGAGCTCGTGCTGACCGAGCACCGAACGAAGCGTTGTCTGTGCCAGCTGACCGGTTGCCTCCATATACGTCTCAACATTAATGATCGCCCGCTCCGGATCCACGACACGAAAGTAGAGTACGGCGTTGACTTTGACTGACACGTTGTCCCGGGTGATCAGATCCTGGGTGGGGATATCCATCACCAGCGTACGCAAATCCACCCGCACCATTTGCTGAATGATCGGGATGATTATGATCAAACCAGGGCCTTTGACTTTGTGGAAACGACCCAGCATGAAGACCACGCCTCGTTCATATTCACGCAGCACGCGAAACGCGCTCAGCAACAATGCCAGGACAACGACAAGAACTATAATTGTGAAAATTTCCATTGTTAATCTTCCTCCCGGGGTTTAACGACCAGTGTCAGTTCATCGACTGCAATGACTTCAAGATCCTCGCCTGATCCGATCGGCACATTCGACCTCGCTTGCCAGATCTCTCCGAAAGCCCGGACGCGTCCTGCATCGGAAAATTCCTCCAACGCCTGAGCAGGCGCGCCCACCATCGCCTCCCGGCCGGTGCGAACGCCCTGTCTGCGCGCTCTGAGAGCGGCGCCGATGGCAAATAAGACGAGAGCCGCTGTGGATGCGGTGAAGGCACCAATAACTGCCAGGGGCAACGTGAAGCCGGGTGCCTGCGTATCCATGAGTATAAGGGAACCGAAAACGAAGGCCGCTATCCCGGCTAGCCCGAGAATTCCCATCGTCGGCGTAAACAGCTCCATCACCATCATGACAATGCCGACGATAATGAGTGACAAACCCGCATAGTTGATCGGCAGCATCTGCAGGCCGTAAGCACCCAGCAGCAGACAGATGATCCCGATGACGAAAGGCGCCACCATTCCCGGATTGTAGAATTCCAAAATGAGGCCGTAGATGCCGAAAATCAGTAACCCGTAGGCGATTGTCGGATCCGTTATGACTTTGAGCAGATCGTGACGCCAATCCGTTTCTACGTAGTGCAGGGCAGCGTCGGCTGTCTCCAGCACAACTGTGCTGCCGTCGATTTCCACCTCGATGCCATCGATGTCCTGCAGCAGACTGTCGAGATCGGCACTGATGAGATCGATCACATTGTTAGCCAGTGCCTCTGAGGCGCGCAGGTTCGCGCCTTCCCGCACTGTCATCTCCGCCCACTCAATGTTGCGGCCACGCAGTTCCGCCAGACTCTGCAGATAAGCCACCGAGTCGTTGACGATTTTACGCATCATCGCATCCTGCGGGGCCGCCTCTTTCTGCTCTGAATCCTCCGCTCCGGGGATTGCCGGTGCTGCAGCTCCGATCATTACGGGCGTCGAGGAACCAATGTTCGTCGCTGGAGCCATCGCCGCAATGTGACTTGCAGTCGCAATATAAGTACCAGCGCTGGCGGCGCGCGCGCCATCGGGTGATACGAACGTTATGACCGGAATTTCTGCAGAGAGAATCTTTTGGATGACGTCCCGCATCGCTTTATCGAGACCACCGGGGGTGTCCATACGAATAATCACCGCTTTGGCGTTTGCTGCCACCGCGGCGTCGATAGACCGAATCAGGAGATCGCCCGTGGCCGGGCCGAGCGCGCCATCCAGATCGACCACCCAGACTTCGCTTGTGTGCTCAGCCGTCGCGCCGGTCGGCGCAAAGCCGAGCGCGAAGCACAAGCAGAGAACCAGCTGAAAACACTGAAGTCCGGCCAGCCTTTCGCGCATTCCTCGCTGGCGGCACGGATGTTCGAATTGATGCATCATCGCACTGTACTCATTCAGGCGATTGTTATATCACCTTACGCGCAAGGAATCGGCAAGCCAACACGATCTAATCGGGCTTCGTCGATTTTCCCGGTCCGATCGCCCGCTGCACCCGCACTGTCAAAACATCACAAGGCGCATCGTGCAGCACGCCATTGGCGGTCGAGCCCAACAGGACACCACTCAGGCCCTGTCGGCCATGAGATCCGATCACAATCAAATCCGCGTTGACCGTCTCTGCATGCAGCCGAATCTCGTCAGCCGGTCTGCCCAGTCGCACGGCAACCCGTTCCGGCGCAATGCCGAACGCTGCCACTTGTTCTCGAACGTGTTTGGTTATTTCCTGCACTATGCTTTCTTCCATATCACGCAGCGGCCATGTCGCGGCAAACGACGCGCCATCCACTCCACTGACGCCACCCATCAACGGCGGCACTACCGTGATGACGCGATAGTCGAGTGCGACTCTCGGATCAACAACAGTCGCGGCCTCGAGGACAGCCTCGGCTTCGTCACTGGTGTCCAGTGCGATCAGGATTGTTTTCAGATTGGCCAATTGTCAAAAACTCAGCTTCTGATTCGAACGGTCAGGACGTCGCACTGTGCGTGATGCAACACTCCGTTCGCCGTAGAACCCAGCAACAGGCCCAAGCCGTGTTTGCCGTGAGAGCCAATGACGATCAGGTCTGCATTCTGATCATTGGCCACGTCCACGATTTTCGAAGACGGCGCGCCAACCGCAACTTCCACCTGCGAGGCTTGGATATCCATCCGCTCAGCAATTTCCTGCAGCTGGGTAAGAGCCTGGGTTTGCGCTTCCTGCTCAAAATTCACGATAACCTGCGAGTAGGCCGCCATGTCCAGGCCGCCGTAGACCTGCGTCAATGGCTTCACCACAGATAAGACGGTGAGCTTCGCCCCGTGGTCCTGTGCGACCTGGATTGCTTCGCGCAAAACTGTATCGGCTTCTTCTGATAGATCGACTGCAGCGATCACCTGTTTGTAACTCATATGAGTCTTCTCCCTGTGCAATCCATATCCAACGGGTATTATAGGCCCACGATCTAGCGATCGGGGAGGTTCCGCAATAAGGGTATCCCAGAATCCCCCTTCGGAAACTCCCTAGATTCGATCAGCACCTGGTCTGTCAACATTGTGTGTGAACGTCACGGAGGGTACTCATGTTCAAAAACGTCGTGGTCGCCATCGACCTTCTGCTCGAACCTGCCCGGCTTGTTCTGGAGAAAGCCCTGTCCATACTCGCCACGGATGGCAGATTACGGGTCATCCACGTCGTCGAACCGCAATACGTGCAATACAGTTTCGATCCGACGTTTACGGGTTCACTGACTCATGATCTGGAAGAAAATGCGGTCGAGACAGCCCGTAATCGAGTGGCGGAAATCTGCGAGCCTTATGAAATTGCCGATGAAGATTTATGCGTTGTTATGGGCAGGCCGGCGGAAGAAATACACGAATTCGCAAAGACCGTAAGCACCGATGTCATCGTGATCGGCTCGCACAGCCAGGTTGGCTGGCGGCGTCTGCTTGGCTCAACGGCAAACGCAGTGCTCCACGGTGCACCCGTGGACGTAATTGTGACTCGCCTGCCTGCCGAATCGGCGTCTTAAACATTACAGTAGGAGCAAGCATGAGCAATGACATGCGATTAGTAGGCGAAGAAATCCTCGGCGCAGAACTCGTCGCCGGCAAGGGCCTGTCACAAGCAGCGGGTACAGTCTTGGACGTTGTTGAGCGCGGTTGCGAACTGCAACGCGAGCAGTGGAAATTGCTCGTCGATGACTACGCGATATACCTCAACACCATTACCACTTCAGACATGAAGGAATGGCCATATAGTTTCTCAGGCCTGGTCAATCGCAGGCTGATGCATATCAACGAGGGCTGGCGCAAAGCCGCCACGCTCGTCAACGACGAATATCAACCATTGCGAAGTATCTGGTCCGATTTTCTGCATGTTGTCCGTCAGGACTGGCACGACTGATGCTGCCGGGCTGAACGCCTCCGTATCCCTGGCTGCTAGAATGTGGAAACTCGTCTATCAGCGGGAACTCAAATAGAGAAGCACAGATGAGTAACAACGAGCATTTCGAGCAGAGCTATCTGCGTTTGTTCGGTGAAGGAGTTGGTATCCGGGAAACCGCCACGCCATTCTTCGAAGCTTTCTACCGGAATTTTCTTATCGACTCGGAGGTTAGCGAATTTTTCAGTGGAACAGACATGACACGACAGGTCGCGATGTTGAGAAAATCATTTTTTCACCTCGTAGCCTTTTATACGACACATGAACCATCGGCTGAACTCGAAAGAATTGCCCGTGTACACGACAAGCTGGGCATCCAACACGATCATTATGATCGCTGGCTGGATGCGTTGATCAACACTGTTCAGGAACACGATCCCAAGTGTGATCTCGCCACCGAATTCGCCTGGCGCTGGGCCATGACACCCGGGCTGACGTATATGCGCCTGCTCGGCCACTTCAGGGAAAACCCCACACCGAGTATTCAGCCATGAAGCTTCCCGCAATTGATCAGCTACCGATTCCGATGATCAAAACCGACGCATCAGGCATCCTTACCTATGTCAACCAGGCGTGGGAGGAGAGCATCGGAACGCCGACTGGTAGCTACTGGCACGAGTCCTTCATCGACCTTCACAATGACGCGCTGACAGATCTGTGGCGTAACTGCATCGACCACCAGCGCCCATTCACATCGCACGCACGTTCCGAGCCCGAGGATCGTTCGCCGCTGTGGTTTGAAGTCGTTGGCCAACCGGTAATCCAGGACCCCGGCGAGCCTACAGAAGTTCTCTGCACTTTAATCGATCTGACCTCGCAAACTCAGGCTGTCGCCGAGATCAACGCGATTCTGGATACCGCTGTGGACGCAATCATAAGCATTGATGACGCCGGCAGAATCGAAAGCTTCAATCAAGCGGCAGTGAGCCTGTTTGGCTACACATGTGAAGAAATAGCAGGTCAACCGTGCACACAACTTATGACGGAACCTCACAGATCGAATCACCAGACTTATCTTGAGCGTTATATGCAAACGAGCGAGGCGCGAATCATAGGGATCGGCCGGGAGCTCGAAGCAATCGACAAACAAGGTAGGGTTTTCCCGATCTATCTGGCCGTCAGCGAGATCAACATTGCCGGACGGCGGCGTTTTACCGGAATCATCAGGGATCTGACCGAGCAGTATGCAGCCCGCGAAACGCTCATAGAGCAACGCGAGAAGCTCGCCCATGTCGGGCGATTGAGCACAATGGGCGAGATGACCGCAAGCATCGCCCACGAAATCAACCAACCGTTAACGGCCATATCGTTGTACTCCCAGGCCGGGATCAAACTGCTCGATCGTGGCGGGGATCTCGACACGCTCCGCAGCGCGCTGGATAAGTTGAACACCCAGGCCTTGCGTGCTGGCGCAATAATCGAGCGCATTCAGCGCTTCGCCCAGGCTAAGGAAAGCGTTCGCCAGTTAATAGACATCAACGATCTGATCGAAGATCTCCTGAAGCTTGCGGAGAGTGATGCGCGTCTGCACGCAATCGATCTGGATTTATCGCTCGATCGCGACCTCCCCAGGCTCTATGGAGATCCAATTCAGATTCAACAGGTTGTACTGAATCTCATACGCAATGCGATCGATGCCATGAATGAGATCGATTGCAGAAATGGTCGGCAGATCGTACTTGCAACATGTGAATCAGCGCCGAACGAAATTCAGGTGAGTGTCAAAGATCTCGGCGAAGGGGTTGCCGATGATCAGCAAGATCTCCTGTTTACACCTTTTCACACCACGAAAAAAGAAGGGATGG
>CBDUDJ010000062.1:0-8323 GCA_965365885.1 uncultured Gammaproteobacteria bacterium | reverse complement strand
ACGGCGACCACCGAGATCTACACTTTTCCCTACACGACGCTCTTCCGATCTCCGATCACCGGCGCCGGTGAGAACCACGGCTCGAATCTCATCGGAATCATTACAACGGTGCATCGCATCAGACAGTTCAGCTGCCATGCGCGCCGTCCAGGTGTTCATGGCTTCCGGTCTGTTCAACGTAACTAATGCAACGCCGGCTTCCACTTCGAACAGGATTTGCTCGTAACTCATGCCACCCCCTTAATTTCCCGTGTCTGGTTCAGTCCGAGCGGCCAGCGGATTCTTCCAGAGAAGTTGCTGGGTCGATCGCCCGATAGCTCGGCCGCTGGCGTAGCCGGTCAAGATATGCAGCACATTTAGGATACCCGTCTACGGCAAACCCATCGACTTGCAAGACCATCGCCACGGACATGAACGGCACATCCGCCAGGCTGAAATCGCCCACGAGATAACCTTCGTCGGCTAACTGAGACTCGACAAACGGCAATACTTCGTTGCGCAAACCTTCCCTGCCGCGCTCCATCGCCGCCTGATCGCGATCCTCTTCCGGCGACCACCAGGGCATCCAGATCATGGGCAGATACTTCATCAACACGCCTTCATCGCCGTAGTTTTCCAGCGCGCGCGCTCGAGCGCGGCTGAGCGCATCTGCAGGCAAAAGGGCCGGCTCAGGGTAGGCATCGTTGAGATATTCGTTGATAACCGTTGAATCGTAGAGAGTGAGCTCCCCGTCATCGATATACGGAACCTTACCGAGCGGATGTTTAGCCAGCACCTCGGGTACTTTTTTCCAGACATCACCTGGACGCACGCACTCCACCTGGTAGGACAGAGCTTTTTCCTCAAGCACAACCTTGGTTTTCGAGCCATTCGTCGAGCGCAATGTGCCGTACGGATAGCTGCGCTCCATGGTATACAAAACGATCATGTCACCTTCCCCGCGGTGTTCATCGACATACGCCTTTGATGATACAAGCCCTCGAGAGAGAACATAAGGAGCGCTGACCAGATGCAGCCGAACGTTATCGTCTGACTGAGGCGAAACGGCTCATCGTAGACAAACACCGCAAGTAGAAACGTCAGCGACGGGGCCAGGTATTGGAAAAATCCCAACACGGTCAGCGGCAACCGCAGCGCTGCGGCCGCAAAGCACACGAGAGGGATGACAGTCACCACACCACCCAGAGCGAGAAGACTTACTTCTTCAATGTTGCCTGCAACCAGCGCGCCTTCCCCCGTAAGACTGATATAGGCCAGATAACCGACAGCCAGCGGCAACAACAACGTCGTCTCGACACCAAGCCCAACTGCCGAATCCACCGCAAGCTTCTTACGCACCAGACCGTAGAAGCCGAAAGTGACCGCAAGCGTCAACCCAGCCCACGGCACAATTCCGACTGCGACAATCTCGTTTAAAACTCCACACGTTGCGACAAAAACTGCAATCATCTGAGTGCGCCGCAAACGTTCCGCCAGAAACAATCCTCCCAACACAATATTAACCAGTGGATTGATGTAGTAACCGAGACTGGTTTCCAACATTCGCTCGTTCAACAACGCCCAGACAAATACCAGCCAGTTCACGGAAACCAGTGCTCCACTGACCGCAAGCCAGCCGACTTTCGACCAACCCAGATGACGCAACGCGTACATCTGGCGCCGCAAGACTAGAAGGATGGCGAGGATGAGCACGGACCAGACCACCCGATGGGCGACGATTTCTAAAGGGCTGGCAAATTCGACCAGCTTGAAATACACGGGCACCACGCCCCAGGCGCCATAGGCTACGAAAGCAAAGAGGAACCCGCTTCTCTGGTCGGACATTTCTTAATCCAGGGAATCACCGTAACATCGGACTTTGGATCCGATTCAGGGAGGCGGTATGTTACGCGTATTAGCCACACTGACATGTTTAGTATTCCTCAACAGTGCCTGCAGCGAATTCAATCAATCTGACTACCTGCCCCTGGGCGAACAATACGATGTAACGATTCATCGTGACATCTGGGGGGTTCCGCATATCTATGGCGCCACCGATCGCGACGCTGCGTTCGGCTTTGCCTACGCGCAGGCAGAAGACAACTGGCCAACCATCGAGGCAGGCCTGCCCTTTTATCGGGGGACGCTCGCGAGCATCCAGGGTCCGGACGCGGCGGTAACCGACTATCTGATCAAGCTGCTGAAGATCTGGCCAACCCTCGCCGAGCGCTACGAAACAGACCTCTCGGCGGATGTCAGGGACTATATCGATGGCTTCGTCGACGGCTTGAATTACTACGCGGCAAAACACCCCGATCAGGTCGATGCCAGCCTGCTTCCGGTAACTGCCCACGACATCGTTGCCGCCAACATGCTCCGGCACCTGCTGTTCTATGGTTTCCAGGGCTCCGTGCAGGAACTGACGGGAGCCGAGCGCGCACGCGAAATTTCCCGGGCGAATTCAGTCGCGCTGGGCGGCGTGCCAATCGGCTCGAATGCCTTCGCGGTCGCGCCGGCTTACAGCACCGATGGCGCGACCCGGCTGGCCATCAATTCTCATCAGCCCACCACGGGCCCGGTCTCCTGGTACGAAGCCCACATCAAAAGTGCAACCGGGTTGAACGTCATGGGCGGACTGTTTCCCGGCAGTGTGAGCATCAATCTCGGGTTCACTGAAACCCTCGGCTGGGCGGCGACCGTTAACCGTCCCGATCTCTTCGATGTCTACGTGCTCGAAATTAATCCGGATGATCCCGATCTGTATCTGCTCGATGGCCAGTGGCGGCCGCTCGAACATGGCACGGCCGAAATCGCCGTCAAGCTCTGGGGATTTCTGCCCTGGACAGTAAGCGAAGACACGCTCTACTCAGAACACGGACCGGTGTTGCGCACCGACCACGGAACCTATGCGTTCCGCTATGCCGGAATGGGTGAGCTACGCCAGGTCGAACAATGGTATCGACTCAACCAGGCAAAAGATCTCAACGAGTGGCGCGAGGCGATGCGCATGCAGAGCTTCGCAAGCTTCAACTTCGTCGCGGCGGATGCGAAAGGCAATATCATGTTTGTCCACAATTCACTCACCCCAAAGCGTGTTCCCGGCTATGACTGGAGCCAATACCTGCCTGGCGATGATTCCGATCTGATCTGGCGAGGCGTAGTGCCGTTCGATGAGTTGCCGCAGGTCGTCAATCCAGCCTCGGGCTGGGTGATGAGCGCTAACCAATCGCCGTTTCGCGTCACCGCGGATGGCGCTAATCCCGACCCGGCCGATTTTCCAGCAACGGCCGGCTACCAGTCCAGAATGACCAATCGGGCACATCGTGGGCTGGAACTACTCGATGAACTCGGGCCGATATCTGCTGCGGAGTTCTACGCAATCAAACACGATAAAAGTTATTCACGTGCTTCACGCTCCTACGTCTACATAACCCAGGCTCTGGAAATCGACTACTCGGATAATCCGCAACTCCACGCCGCCCAGACAATCTTGCGCAACTGGGACCTCGCAACCGATATCGACAGCCGCGGTGCAGCACTGGGAGTCTGCCTCGTATCGAGTGAATGGAGTGCTGAACAGAGAGGCGATCCAGCGCCCGCGGTGGGCCCGCAATTCGAAACCTGTGTTGCGCTGCTGCAGGAAAAATTCGGCCAGGTGGACCCCGAGTGGGGCAGCGTCAATCGGCATGTCCGCGGGGCAGTCAACCTGCCGGTGGCAGGCGGTCCGGACATACTGCGCGCAATCTACGGCACCGGCCTGGAGGAAGACGGCTTTCTGACCAATGTGGCCGGTGATGGGCTCTATTATCTCGTCGAATGGGATGCGCAAGGCCACCAGTCAGTGCAGGGCATACACCATTTCGGCTCGGCCACACTCGATGAGGCGTCACCGCACTTTGCCGATCAGGCGCCATTGTATGCACGCGAAGAACTGCGGGATCCGTTGTTCACCGAAGAAAAGCTCATGGCAAACCTGTCGCACTCCTATCAGCCCTGAGCGGATTCGCCCTACCGACTGCGCTTCTCGCAGGGAGTTTTGAACCGATAGGTTGGCGACCACCCGGTCACAGTGGGCGCATCAAAACTGTCATAGTGCGCGCGTATCTTCCAACGGTAGTTCTGACACGCCAACAGATTTTCTGCGGGTACGTAGCGCATCACGCGTGATCGAACACCAACTGCGGGGCTGTTCTTCTTCGTAAACAGCGAAATCTCATACTCGACATCAGCACCCGGTGCATCGCTGGCTCCGTCCAGTGCGGACCAGACGAACATCGGCCTCAAACCGCTGATCGTGCCCGCCCGTCCCCAGCCCCGGGACATCGGTTCCAGCCCTTGTACCCGGATGGCGGGTGCCAGGAAAAACTCACTGACAATCTCCTCGGAGATTCCGGCGAAACGCTTGTCCAGATCTGCCAGGAGAACTTCACCGTTGTCGCGAGCCCAGGAAGAGACGCTGCCATCTGCCGTTCGCCGCTCGTAGTGTCGGGTCTCCAGGACTCGCTCATCAGACAGGGCAGTCACCACCACGCGATTGTGTGAGCTGAAATTGACCTCATACCGATTTTCGCTTGGCTGACTTTGCAGCGATCGCATCTGCAGATCCATCACGGAATCAAAGCCGCGCGCGCGAAGGTCTGAGTTGTCAGTACCTGCGGGAACAAACGTATAGGCCAGCGGTGCTTTGTCGGCCATCAAAGTCTGTAGATTGTGCTCGAAACGCGCAGGTGCAAACGCGAGTGAGTCTTCGAGTACCCGGTTGCCCTCATCGATGGCCTCGTCTGTATCGGCAACGGTCGCACCATAGACAGCACCGCCGGTCGCCACAATCGGGGTAGTTACCAGGCCGAGCGCCAGGATCAATGCCGCGCTGAACGGTTCTCCAGTCTGCGCAGCCGCTTCGATACTGCCACCTAACCAGCCCAATCCCGCAGCCGCTGCTGTTTTTCCAGCAGCGCCACCTTTATTGATGAGATCCTCCGTGAGCGCGACCGACGGTTGACTCGGCGCACGCACAGCCATTCGGCCCATCTCGTTACGTACGGAGTTCGAAACTGCACCAGGTCCATTCGGCGCAGTCTGCAGGCCGGCACAGCCGGTGCCTGTCAGCACCACTGTGACAATCAATAGAATCGATCGGTAGTTGTTCATGCCATATCTCCCTCATCGGTTGTGAGCGAGACTGACAGGGATGTTCCGGCGGGTCCTGAGGCGGAGAATTAGCTTTCTTATGCTTCCTGAGGGAGCCCCTAAGACATTGTTTTTAAAGAAATTTAAAGTCGCTTAGTCTTCCAGAGGAATAAAAAGACAACTGCGCGGCTCGCCAGCTATCGCTCGACTGATATGACCCTGGCCCGTGGTGTCTTCGGCCAGCAGTATGCCGCCGGGACCGAGCTGTCGTTTGCTGCCATCCCCCACTTCGAGTTCCACCGAACCGCTGAGATTAATGACAAACTGGCGTCGCGGTGCGTTGTGGAAATCGAGATCGTAGTTGCCGTCAACCTCGCGGAATATCACGCCCTTACCGCGCCACAGCGACGAGATCTGGCCCCAGCCGCCCTGATTTTCCAACTCTATTTCGAAGTCCTCAAAGTGTGACGCTTCGTCGTCGCCGGTATAGACCCTTACAGCTTGCATCGATCCTCCATCGCATCCATCGCATTGGCTTCGAACTCCAGATTAGAATGCCACCATCACCCTTATCCCGCCAGCAACGTATGAACCCAGTCCTGCAGGAAATTGTCGACATCCTCGATGTTGAACCGATCGAGAGAAATCTCTATCGGGGTCAGAATCACAAAACCGAACACGTATTCGGCGGGCAGGTGCTCGCCCAGTCAATCGCTGCTGCTTACCGCACGATCGAAAACGATCACTTCCTGCATTCGCTGCATGGCTATTTTCTGCGACTCGGTGATTGGAACGTGCCCATCCTCTATGACGTGGATCGCATTCGCGACGGCCGCAGCTTCAGTACCCGACGGGTGGTCGCCATCCAGCACGGCAAGGCGATCTTCAATATGTCGTCTTCCTGGCAGAAACCCGAAGACGGTCTGCATCACGCGCTGCCGATGCCCGACGTGCCCCCACCTGAGGCGTTGCGAGGAGAACGGGAGGTCTACCTCGAAGTCGCCCGAAGCCGCCCCGAAGTGCAGCGCTACGCTTTTCGTTTCGCAGCAATTGACGTCCGGCAGGTTGAGCGGATCCTCATGACGGATGACAAAGTACATCCACCGTACAAAAACACCTGGTTGAAAACCCGCGATCCGTTACCTGATGATCCGGAGGTACATCTGGCGATGCTCGCCTACATGTCTGATCTGGATTTCATGGGAACTTCCATGCTGCCCCATGGCCGCAACACCATGGGGGAGAACGTGTTTGGCACGAGCCTGGATCATTCACTGTGGTTTCATCGCCGCTTTCGCGCAGACGAGTGGCTGCTGTTCGCCAAGGAATCGCCGAACGCCGGTGGCGCCCGCGGCTTTGTCCGCGGCCAGTTTTTCAATCAAAGCGGCGAGCTGGTGGCAACTGCCGCCCAGGAATGTCTTATTCGTCCGCTCACAAAGGACAAGCAGCCTGTTTGAAGGGCAGGCGGGAGCTCGCATTCGCGAGCTCCTAAGCAGTTTGCTACGCAAACTGCCAGTTGTAGCAGGCTGCTAGAGGGCTTGCAGAATGGATTCGGCCTTGCTGACCTCAAACTGGCCAGGATCTTCCACGGCAAGTTTGGTAACGGTTCCATCCTCGACGATCATTGCATAGCGCTGTGAGCGAGTGCCCATGCCAAATCCGCTGCCGTCCATTTCCAGACCGATCGCTGCCGTGAACTCGCCGTTGCCGTCACCCACCATGAGAATTTCTTCGGCATTTTTGTCAGCGCCCCAGCTGCCCATAACGAAGGCGTCGTTGACCGATATACATACGATGGAATCCACACCTTTGCCCTTGATGGCATCCGCATTGACTACGTAGCCGGGAAGGTGTGATTGTGAACAGGTGGGTGTGTAGGCACCCGGTAGCGCGAACACGACCGTCTTTTTACCGTCAAAGAGGTCGCTCGTCGTGACAGGACCCGGCTTACCGTCCTGCATCATGAACATTGTCGCCGCCGGGAGCTTGTCGCCTTCTTGAATAGCCATGGTCCTTCCTCTTCTGGTTAGGGAGTCTGCTTACCGGGCTCTGTTGACCGGGGATCTGTTAACTGGAGTAGTCGGATTGAGTTTATAGAGTGCACGGCGGTCGCGGTCAACGCCAGGCAAATTGAGGTTGCTCGAAGTGCGCCACCCGGGTGTCCCGCCCGAGCAGGCAGACTTCGCGAAACTGATAGATGAGCGCCGCCGTGGGCGCAGCGATGTAGTCATCCCCGACAGGCATGCGTAAAACCGGATGCTCACTGCCTTCCATCGAATCGAGCCATGGCGCATCTTCGCGCAGAAATTCACTCACAGGAATCCGGTGCACGGATTCGACTTCGCCTGGATTCGGCGTCGTCTGCGCACCCTGGCCAGCCCAGACCACAATGGGTGTCATTACGAATCCGGACCTTGTCACAAAATCATCGAGCCGCCCGAGCACACGGTCGGCGGCAACATCGAGCGCGACTTCTTCGCGCATTTCCCGCAGAGCAGTCTCCACAGGCGTTTCACCGGGATCCAGACGGCCGCCGGGAAACGCCCATTGGCCAGGGTGATTACGCAGCTTTGCCGACCGGCGCGTGAGCAGCAGAGCCGCCGCCTTACTCCAGTCATCGTGCACCGGCATACCCGGCAGGTCCGCACCATGACCTGTGTCGGTGATGGTGATCGCAACCGCTGCATGATGCGCATCATCGACCTCAGCGGTATTCGCCGTAAACGCCGCGAGATGGTCGCGAATGGTAATTTTCAGGTCGTCGTCGCATTGCATGGGCTAAGGGTGCCAAATCCGCTAGTGTGGCTCAAACATTCATTTACGATTGAGGACGACGGGCATCAACTCTCAACACGAAAATGAAAGCATAAATGAACCCAAAAATGAACGTAAGGCACTGGTCTTCGCGCTGATTGCAGTCATGCTGTGGTCGACCGTGGCGACGGGTTTCAAGTTGGGGCTCGAACGACTGACCCCAGCGCAGCTGTTGTTTGCAGGCAGCTGCATCTCAACGATCGTCTTCGTGATCGCTGCAGTTCGTAAGGGCTGGCCCGGCAACGGGGTAAATCTGCGCGAAGCTACGCTGTTTGGTCTGCTCAATCCCGCTCTCTACTATCTCGTGCTCTTTGCAGCCTATGACCGGCTACCGGCACAGATTGCCCAGCCGTTGAACTACACCTGGGCAATCATGCTGGCGATTCTGGCGGTGCCCGTG
>CBDUDJ010000061.1:0-8370 GCA_965365885.1 uncultured Gammaproteobacteria bacterium | reverse complement strand
CGTTGGTTGGAGCCTGGGTGGGGTGTACGCGAGGCTGCTGGCGCACCTGCACCCGAGCAAAGTGCGTCAGGTGATTACTCTGGGCAGCCCTTTTGCCGGTAGTCCACGTGCCACTTCCGTTAATCGAATCGTGGGCAATCTCAACAACGGTTCATTCGAACAGACACCCGCCAATCAGTTGCGACTCCTGGCCGGTGAGCCGCTGCCCGGTATTCCAAGCTCAGCCATCTTCAGCAAAACCGATGGCATCGTGCCCTGGCGGATCGCGACACAGGAGCCCAGTGAGATAGCCGAGAACATTGAAGTCTATGCAAGCCATCTTGGTCTCGGGTTCAATCCGGCAGTGCTGTACGCCACGGCCGATCGGCTCGCGAATCGAGAGGGTGAATGGCGGCCGATGCGGCGCACAGGTTGGAAAAGTGTGGTCTATGGTCCTGCAAACCTGCAGGAGGATGCCTCTCACTCTCAGAATTATCGCTTCGAGCGCGCAACGGGACATTAGAGGGTGACTCGAAAAACCTGGCACACCTGCCAGCCCATGGACCTGCACAGCCTCGCGCGGCAGTGGTTCATTGGCGCAAAGCGGATTGAATTGCAAAAGCTCGCGGTGGAACTGGGGATTTCGCGTGCAACAGCTTATAGATGGGCGGGGAGCGCAGAACAACTTGTGGGGCACGTGCTCGCCTCACTCGTCGATGACACATTTAAACAACTTGCCGAACGGACCACGAAAACCGGCAGCGATAGAGTGCTGGAAGTTCTCGAGCGCGGTATGTACTACGCGCACGAATTTCAACCTCTGCGGCAATTTCTGGCCAAAGATCCTCAGCTTGGCTTGAAGATCGTGGCATCCCGGCACGGCCCGGTTCAGGATCGTATTATCGCCAATCTTCGGCAGCTGCTCGAAGAGGAAGTTGCTGCTGGCAACATGATCCTGCCGGTTGAACCGGCAGTCATGGCGTACGCACTCACCCGCATCATCGAGTCATTTCTGTATGCGGACCTCATCACCGGGGCGACTCCCGATCTTGAGAACGCGTCGAACATTCTGCAACTCATGTTACGACAGGTCGCGTAGACGATACAGGACGTGCAGAAGCGATCGGATTTGCAGACACGGCTCGAAACATATTTTTAATAAACCCTGATAGGAGAATATCCAATGCTTAGAATTGGCGACGTTGCCCCCGATTTCAAACTGCAAGACCAGACTGGCGCCACCGTGAGCCTCGATGAGTTGGTGACTGATGGCAATGTGATCCTGTATTTCTACCCAGCCGATTTTTCGCCGGTCTGCACTGCCGAAGCATGTGCGTTTCGTGACAACTACGATGGTATCGCGAACGTGGGTGCACAGATCGTTGGCGTGAGTCCACAGGGGGTTGCCAGCCACCGCCGGTTTGCCAACGGTTTCTCGATCCCATTTCCGCTGCTGAGCGATCCGCGTAAGAAGGTGATCAGAGCGTACGGGGTCGACGGTCCGTTAGGTTTCGGCGTCAGAAGGGTAACGTTTCTGATCGATAGCTCGAGGACGATTCGCAACCGCGTGGTTTCGGATCTCTTCGTTGAATCTCATATGGCCTTACTGAAGAAAACTCTGAGTGAGCCTGTATCAGTTTAGAAGCTGCAGGTGGCTACTCGAGACTGAGCCCTGCGCAGAGCTACGCCTTGGCTGATTTTAGCTATGGCTGATTCTATCTGACCAGCCAAGGGGTAAGATTCCTGTTCGGACGGATCCGCGCGCGAATGCAAGGGACACTGCTCAACTAGCGGGAACAGGAGATCAGCCATGGCAGAGAGTGTGTATAAAGTCGTTCAACTGGTTGGCACGAGCACCGAATCCTTTGAAAAGGCGGCAGCAGCTGCAGTGGAGCTGGCCGCCGAATCATTACGGGGCTTGAGAATTGCCGAAGTCTGCGAACTCGACATGACAATTGATAATGGGGCTGTACAGGCGTATCGCGCGAAGGTGAACGTATCCTTCAAGTACGAGGGTGGTTCGTAGCCCCCTGCGCGAACGGCGCTAAACAGGCGATATGCAGAAGTGGCATCAGCCCTCGGCTTAACAGCCGGGGGCTTTTTCTTAAGGATTGGAGTCCTGTGCCATTTCGCTGATCGCGACGCTTGCCAGGCCTTGTGTCACCCAACTCGGTCTGATGACAACATCAATGCGGCGATTGCGTTTACGGCCTTCTTCGGTTTCGTTATTGGCAACCGGGCGAGATTCGCCGTAGCCAACCGATTGCAGGTTGATCGGCGATATTGCCATCGATGCCAGTAGATGCCGCACGACGGACTCTGCACGGGATTCTGACAGGCTGAGATTCTGTGAATCCGAACCGAAGGCGTCAGTATGACCTTCAACCATGACCCGGCTTTCCGGGAATTCGCCGATTGCCTGTTCCAGAATTCTCAGCATGGACGCATGCTCGTTCTTCAGTTGCGCAACGCCACTATCAAAGTTCAACCCGATCATGCGGATGATCACGGTATCGCCTTGACGGAAGACTGCGGCTTGCTGTGGATCGAAAAGGGTTTCGATTCTGGCAAATCGTTCGCGGTGGCGCGCCTGTTGTTCCAGAAGCGTCTCCAATTCTTCAATCGTCTGATTGCCGCCACCCAGCAGTTCCTGCATTTTTGCCAGACGTGCATTCAGTAGAGTGACGTGAGCTTCCTGATCATCGAGATTCTGGTCCATGAGGTCTCGTTCTTCCTGCAGCGCGCTCACCTCTGCGATGATCGTTTGCATTTTCGTTACCTGAGAATTCAGGGCTGCGACCTGAGCGTCGCGATCATTGAGATCCTGGTCGAGCAACGCCTTGTCGCGTCGTAGCTTGCCGATACCGGCGAGCAATTCTTCGATGGCAGCTTTCTCGCCATCATCAAAGTAGACGGGCTTGTCCAGGACATCGCCTATTCTGCTGATGGACGCTTCCCACTCCAGGAGAACTGCCTCCACGTTGGTGGTGCGATCACGAATAGTTTTTTCGAGTTTCGAGACATAGATTGCATGCAGTGCGTTGTGCTTCGCATCGAGCGCCAGCAGTCGTGGGCGGTCGGTGTCGTAGCGATTGGAGTTGAGTTCTGACTCAGCGGTCTCAAGCAGAATGCGGGCATTGTTGAGCGACATCGGTGCGTAGCGTGCTGCACGGAGTTTTTCTGCCTCTTTCAACAGTTCTTTGGTTTCATTCAGATAGTTGGCTTTGATTGAGGAGAGTTCAGCTGCGCGATATGACTCTTCTGCCTTACTCGCGTAACGCTGAGCAAACTTGATACTGCCTCGTTCCAGACGACGAACCGCTTCGGAGAACGCTGTCTCGCCTTGGTACCAGTCGTCGGCTGAGTATTCCGGAGCTTCGCTGGAAAAAGCATCTTTGCGCGCCTGGATCATCGTATCCAGTGCCATTGCTGCGATCTCAGCGGCTTCGGCCGATTTGTCAAAACGCTCCTCAGCTTTACTCAGATAGCGCCGAATGGAATCGACGCTGCCGGCACGCTTGAACGTAGACTCAGCCCGCTCGTAGTTGCTCATCGCTTCGCTGTAGCTGACCGGCGCGAGAAGTTCGGCGTCGACCGATTCAGCTGCGGTGCGTGCGTCGTCCGTTGCTTGGAAAAGTGGGCCGCGCATGCTGGTGAGGCCGGCCTGGACAGTGGCGGGCAGTATCAGCAACGTGGCGATGATTAACGTAAAGAGTCGTTGGCGCATGGTGATTCGTCCGTGAAATATTGGTTATTCCCTGAATTATCAATAGATTACGGAGTTCGAACGAGAAAAAGTGGGACCTGTGGCACGTTCGGGAACGTTTTTGCCGGTTGGCCGCTCGTTTTCGGCCTTCAGAGTGTGCGTCTCAAGCGGAATCTACTTTGCCGAAAGGCAGCATCCGTTTCAGCACAGTGTCTTTGTGTATGAAGTGATGGTAGAGCCCTGCGCCGATGTGACCGATCACGAGGATCGAGAGGACCGTTGCGTTGAGGCCATGCAATACGTGGAACGTTCGAGCCCGCTCTGCGTTGTCTGCTGCCATTGCGGAGTAGTCGATCACACCGAAGGCCAGGATTTCATAGTCGGCAATGTACGCCGCTTGCAGAATGCCGAGGACCGGCTGGACTACCAGCAGCACATACAGGCTCCAGTGCATCAGTTTTGACAATCGGCTCTGCCAGGTACCCATAGTCGAGATGACTGCGGGAGGCTCGTGCGACAGCCGCCAGCCCCAGCGGGCGAGCATCAGCAGCAATACCAGAGTGCCCAGACCCGAATGCGCCATGATGATGACTTCGCGCTCGGTGAGAGGCAGAGCCTCCATGGTGCGGCCGAAGATCAACATGATGATGACGATGATGCCAATCACCCAATGCAGCCATTTTGCCGTCGCATCAAACTTCAGGGAACCGCTCATGTTGTCTCTCTCATCTTCCAGGCCTGCCTCAGCTTAACGGACTCGGGTAGCTCCGTGTAGCCGGATACCATTGCGCTACGCGCCTGCACCTGCACACGCAGTGATGTTTGAGTAATCTTGGCAGCGCGGTAGGATATCCCGGCGTTCAACCGGTGGGAGGTCAAAACCGATGAAAAAGCCGATAGACGAACTGGCCAGAGGGAACTGGATGCTGCTCGTTGCGATCGTGGTTGCCGCGTTGGCTGCGCTGGCCTGGCAGTATCTGCCGCGTGGCGACTTCGACGCCGCAACTTCCGAGTCTACCGCGCAAGCGGGAGCCTTGGCTTATCCGGTGACCAGAATCGGTCCCCGCAGTGACGTCTATTTTGGTGAATCAGTAAGTGATCCGTACCGCTGGCTTGAAGCCGAAGCACGCGAGTCGACTCAGGTTGCGGACTGGGTGGCAGCCCAGAACGCTGTCACTTTCGAGTATCTCGACACGCTCGAAGATCGCTACCGCATCAAGGATCGATTGACCAGCTTGTGGAACTACGAAAAGTTCACGCTGCCGTTCCGCGAAGGTGGTCGCTATTTCTTCCGCCGTAATGATGGTCTGCAGAATCAATACACACTTCACATGCAGGATGCTCTGGACGCGCCGGCCAGGCTTCTCCTTGATCCGAACACCTGGTCAGCTGATGGCGCAACTGCGCTTGCGAGCTATGTGCCGAGCGGGGATGGCTCGTTGGTACTTTATGCCATCCAGGATGGTGGCTCCGATTGGCGCACGCTCAAGATTCTGGATACAGCCACCGGCAAAACGCTTGCCGACACGATCGAGTGGGTGAAGTTTTCGGGCCTCGGCTGGGCACCCGATGACTCGGGATTCTATTATTCGCGCTATCCAACACCGGAAAAATCCGCAACTTTTCAGGCCGTAAATTACGAACAGGCGCTCTATTTTCACGAAGTTGGAACGCCGCAGGACAGCGACAAATTGATTTATGCGCGCGCGGATGATCCGGCGATTTCGGTGCGAGCCTATGTGACCACGGAACGTTTTCTCGTCGTCACTATGTCGCGAGGTACGGATGCGCGCTACGAGGTCGCTGTGCAGGATCTTGCCAGCGACGAGACCGGTCCTGAGATCCTCATCGTGGGGTTTGAAAATGAGTATGGTTTTTTTGCATCTGAAGAACGAATCCTTTATGCGGTTACCGATCGGGATGCGCCGCACAAGCGGATTGTGGCCATCGACCTTGATGCACCGGCAGAAGCTAACTGGCGGGAAGTAGTCCCTGAGTCCGGCCACCTGCTGGTGGATGCCAGTGTCGTCGGTGGCGTCCTTATCGCGGAATACCTCGAGGAGGTGCAATCAGTTGTACGGCGATTTGAACTGACCGGAGAAGAACTGAGCCCGGTCGTGCTACCCGGAATCGGCAGCGCGTTTGGCTTCGAAGGCCAGCCAGAGGACAGCGAGACGTTTTATACGTTTTCGAGCTACAACGAACCTACGACTATTTACCGTTACGACGCCCTCACCGACACGAGCGAGGTATTGCGACGTCCGACCACGCCGTTCGATCCCGCCGCCTACGTAGTCAAACAGCGCTTTTTCCAATCGGCTGACGGGACAACAGTGCCGATGTTCGTAAGCCACCGGGTTGATCTGGATCTGAACCACCCGGTACCGGCGCTGTTATACGGATATGGTGGGTTCAACATCTCGTTGCGCCCCGGATTCTCGCTGACGGCATTCGCGTGGATGGAGATGGGTGGAGTGTATGCAGTGGCTAATCTGCGCGGTGGTGGCGAGTACGGCAAAGCCTGGCACGAGGCTGGCCGGTTGCTCAACAAACAGAATGTCTTTGATGACTTTATTGCTGCAGCTGAGTACCTGGTCAGCGAAGGTTATACAACGACGGAGCAGTTGGGCATTTTCGGGGGATCCAATGGTGGCCTGCTCGTGGGTGCTGTGACGAACCAGCGCCCCGATCTGTTCGCCGTGGCGCTACCGGCTGTTGGGGTGATGGATATGTTGCGATTCGACCAGTTTACCGCCGGACGTTTCTGGCGCGACGACTACGGTAGCCCGTCAGAGAACGAGGCCGATTTCAGAAACAACTACGCTTTTTCGCCTTATCACAACATTCACGATGGCGTTGATTATCCGGCGGTGCTGATCACGACGGCGGATACCGATGACCGCGTCGTTCCCGGTCACAGTTTCAAATACGCAGCTGCGCTACATGCTGCGGACACCGGGAGCAAGCCGAAGTTGATTCGCATCGAAACAAGAGCTGGCCATGGCTCGGGTAAACCGACCGACAAAGTAATCGAAGAAGTTGCGGATCGCCTGGGATTCCTCGCTGAACACACGGGCTTGGAGCTACCGGAAAGCTACGGGAACTGATCGGCCATCAGGGTCGAATGTTCAGGAGAAACTGTGATCAACTGTGTGTGGTGCGATCGTTGTCACTTCATGGCCATGAATCGCGCCATCACGGATGTCGCTGAAAAACTTGTCAACCACTTCGTGTCCGCCAGTACCAGCCTGATATATGTTACCTAGCAGATAAAGTGTTCGCACAGCGGCTCCAGTGAAAACGAATACTGTGTCGACAAATTTGTTGTCTTTGAAGGTTGGCGAGCGATCGCCGTCGTAGACAAGCTGGCAGTTGTTGAACGTACAACCATGATACGAATTGCCATGGAGTTCGATTCGATCGTTCTCGAACGTCTGATCGATGTGGTTCATACTGGCTTCCCCTTATCCAAGCGGCCTAATTGTACATGGCGCACGACACGCATGCCCGCTGAGTTTGGTCAACTGCCATCATTGCATCGGTGGATTGTGCTGTCCGCTGGCTTTGTGTTTTTCTGGCTCCAGGGTGCTGGGCTCGCTGTTGCAGCCGAGCCAGGGCTCCTGTTCGACGATCATGCGCCGATTGCACTCGAGATCGAAGCCCCATTTCATCGGCTGATCAACGATCGTGTGGGGGAAAGTGAGTACCATCCCGGTACCCTGCGGTATCAGGGGGCTGCGATGCAGGACGTAGTCATACCGATCGAGATACGAACCCGCGGTAAGACACGCCGCCGCAAGGATATCTGTGACTTCCCGCCGTTACGCGTGCGCTTCGACGAAGCAGACGTGGATGGCACATTTTTCGAGGGTCAGCGATCGCTGAAGCTGGTGACGCACTGTCAGGACCAGGACAGTTACGATCAGCTCGTGCTGCAGGAATTTCTGGCGTATCGAGTCTATAACCTGCTCACGGACTACAGTCACAGGGTCCGCCTTGCCCAGATCAATTACATTCAATCGGGCGGGCGATCGCTGGTGCAGCGTCGCGGCTTCCTGCTGGAACACTGGAAATCCGTGGCTGCGCGCAACGACGCAGTCGCGCTGGAGGCCGATGGTGGGATTAACATCAAGACGTTGAGCTCGGTCGATGCTAACCGGGTAGCGGTTTTCCAGTATCTGATCGGTAACGAGGATTTCTCGATGCTCTGGCCGGAGACTAATTCGAACTGCTGTCACAATTCAAAACCGCTGTTCGCGGATAACTGGGTGGTGCCACTACCGTATGACTTCGATTTTGCCGGCATCGTCAATGCGCCCTATGCCGTGGCAAAGCCGCCCAACAGAAACATTCGGCACAGACGCTATGGTGGGCTTTGTCATACGCAGGGACAGCTCACAGATACTCTCGAAGAGTTCCGTGAGCAGCGCGCCGCCATCGAGACGCTGTATCGCGACGTGCCTGGAATGACGGAGCGTGTGCGCGCCTCGACTCTGGCTTATCTGGACGATTTTTACGCGGTCATAAACGACCCCGAAGCGGTGGAACGCCGCCTGCTGCGTCGCTGCAAGAAGGACTGAAGGCACATGCGTTACGCAATCTGCCTGCTTGCACTGGTGAGCCTGCTGGCGGCTTCGATCAACTCTGCCGCTGAGGCGAACCCGGGAGCCGTTGACCAGGAGCCG
>CBDUDJ010000060.1:0-8410 GCA_965365885.1 uncultured Gammaproteobacteria bacterium | reverse complement strand
AGCAGGCTCGCTGTCAACGGACTCCACTCTGCGGGCTTGTGCACCACCGTGCAGCCAGCCGCCAGCGCCGGTGCGATTTTCCAGGTAGACAACATGAATGGCGTATTCCAGGGTGTGATCACCGCTACCGGGCCGATCGGCTGACGGATGCTGTAATTGAGATGCGCCTGCGCCGGCATCGACAGGCCATTGGTTGCTTCGGGTGCCTTATCCGCATAAAAGCGAAAATTTTCCGCGCCGCGAATCGCTGCTTTACTCATGAAGGCGATGGGCTGACCGGTGTCGTATGACTCAAGCAGGGCTATCTCCTGCGCACGTGCTTCGATGCCATCGGCGACCGCATGCAACAGCGCTCGACGTTCGCTGCCAGGCAACTGCCGCCAGTGTGGGAACGCATCGCCTGCTGCACGAACCGCGCGATCCACATCGGCCGCATTACCCGCTGCCACGGTATTGATCACCGAGTTGTCGATTGGCGTGGTGTTGCTGAACGTTTCACCTGAAACACCCGGATCGGCGTTTCCGGCCACGAAGTGCGGCAACGTGCTCCCGGCAAACCTTGCCAGATGGCCTTCCAGCTCGTCGAGATTTCGCTTCAGATCATCACTCACGCTCACTGCCCTCTCACCTGAAAACCGGCCGCGACACATCGTCCGCTGTTGCACAGCCGTGTTGCGGAAGTAAACGTTGACCCGCGTGGGAAAGCGAATACTATCGCGATTACTTTATGTGTTAATTATTCATCTGAGTGAACTCTCCAACGCTTCGCTCATCTCGTCACCGAGCCTGGTGGGTGTCATCGACCGGCTCGAACGCAACGGCCTGGTCATCTCGATATGGGGATTAAAACCGGCGATCAGTATCTCAGCGGATTGCGCGATGGCCGCGAAGTCTGGCTGCGTGGCAAGCGGATAGCGGACGTGACCAGCGAACCAGGGCTTGCCCGTGGCGCACGGACACTCGCGACATTCCTGGACAAAGTCCATGAACCCGAACAGCTGGAGAAACTCACTTACAGCGAGCCCGGCAGCGACGAGCGATACAACATCTCCTTTCTGCAGCCGCAGTCACAGCAGGATGTGGTCCGCCGAGGCGCTGCATTTTATGAGTGGGCGAAGTGGTCCAACGGTATGTTCGGCCGCACTCCGGACTACAAGAACGCATCCGTCATGGCGTTCGCCGCAGCGGCAGATTTTCTTGCCGGTGAAGGCGGTAGAGCACAGTTCGCAGAAAACATGCGCAACTACTACGAGCTGGCACGCCAGCAGGATCTGGTGTTGACTCACACGCTGGTGAACCCGCAATTCAACGCAGCACTAGCTGCCCAGGGCAAAGCGAGTCCAGAGGTCGCCCTGCAGCGCGTGAAGGAAACCGCTGCCGGAATTATTGTGCGCGGCGCGCGACTGCTTGCGACGTTAGGACCGCATGCGGATGAAATCGAAGTGTTCCCGTCTACGCTGTTGAAAGCCTCGCCCGATAATGTCCCCTTTGCTTTCGCTTTCACAATTCCGATCGATACGAAGGGTCTGAAACTGCTCTGCCGGGACTCTTATGACGAGGGCAAGTCCACCTTCGATGCGCCTCTGGCATCGCGTTTCGAAGAGATGGACGCCGTCGTCATTTTTGATGATGTGCTCGTGCCCTGGGAGCGAATTTTCCTCTACGAAGACCCGTTGCTCTGCAATCGGGCTTTCGCGGAAACCAATGCCGTGGTCCACATGATGCATCAGGTCGCCTGCGGCAAGCTCGCCAAGGCGGAATTTATCGTCGGACTCCTGTGTGCCATGGCGCAAGCTTCCGGGAAAGACAAGGACATGAACGTAAAAGGTCAGATCGCCGAGGCAATGTGGGTGGTCGAGACGATCCGCGCTCTGTTGTTCAGCGCCGAACAACAAGCCGAGCAGGACAAGTGGGGAATGTACGTGCCTCTGCGGCGACCGTTGGACACATCGCGAAATCTCTTCCCAAAACTCTACCCGAAGCTGATTGAGACGGTGCAGATGCTGGGCTCGAGCTCACTGATGGCGACCCCCTGCGAGGCGGATTTCGGCAACGAGATCGCTGGAGACGTGGAACGCTACTTCCAGCTGACCAACCTCGAAAGCAAAGACAGAGTTGCACTGTTTCGTCTGGCGCATGACGTTGCTGTTTCGGGATTCGGTAATCGTCAGGTGCTCTACGAACGATTCTTCTTCGGTCCGCAAAACATCATGGCGTCCATCTACTACGACCTTTATGACAAAGACGTCATGCTGGATCGGGTCTCACAGCTGCTGACGCAGTAACCAACGCTAACACAGTCTCAGCTGTCGTCAGCGTGACGGAACTCTTTTGGCAGTTTGAGATTCGACACAAGACCAAAAAATTTCAAGGTTTTCAGCAGATACCAGGTCAGATCAATCTGCCACCAGTGCAGGCCGTGGCGCGATGACAATGGGTACTGATGGTGGTTGTTGTGCCAGCCTTCACCAAGAGCAACCGCGGCGACAAACACGTTATTAGTGCTGGTATCTTCGGTCTCATAGCCTCTCGAACCCCACATGTGACACACGGAGTTCACCATGAAGGTGGCATGCCACAGCATGACGGTGCACAGGAAGAATCCCCACACGAGTATCTGCAGCCCGGATGTGCCCGCCTCGGGGTAAAGCATGTTGAGCAGCACACCGAGTCCATAAAACGCCGGAATCTCCCCAAGAATCACCCAGACGTAGTAGCGCTGGAGAAACTTGATCTCGGGAAACTTGTGCAGATCGCGCGAGTTCGCACCTTTTTCGTTGAAGGCTTCATTGTGCATCATCCAACCCATGTGGGACTGCCATAACCCCTTGGTTCGTGGCGAATGGATATCTTCGTCTGTCTCCGTGAAGCGGTGATGCGAGCGGTGATGGGCAACCCACCACAGCGGGCCACCCTGAAACGCCTGACACCCGGCAAACGCGAACAGAAACTGCACGAAGCGACTGGTCTGGAAAGAGCGATGCGCCAGGAGACGATGGTAGCCCGCAGTGATACCGAAACCGCGCACGAAATAGGACGCGGCCAGTACGATCAATGCAGGTGTGCTGACGCCTGTGTAAAACACGCCCAGCGCTGCGACGTGAAACAGGACAAATGCTACGCCGACAACGTAGATCTGCGGTGAAGTTTTAACCGTAGTGTCAGTCAGTTCAGCCATCAGTGTACTTCTCCAGGAGCCGTTTTCCACCACCACTGTTGCGGCAGAGCTTGTGCTTCAGGCCATAGCTTGTCGAGTGTCTCACCTGCAAATAATTCACCATTTTTGATTACGAACACAATTTTCGTGGAGTTCCTGATGTCCCGCGTAGGATCATCCGACAACACTACCAGATCTGCCAGCTTTCCCGCACTAACGGTACCGATGTCCTGGGCAACTCCGATCATTTCTGCCCCATGACGGGTGGCGGCGCGCAAGACCTCACGCGGCGTCAAGCTACCACTGGCAAGTGCCGCCATCTCCCAATGATAGCCCAAGCCCTGCAGCTGGCCGTGGCTGCCAACGCCCACGCGGCCCCCTGCATGGACAACCTTGGCTGCCTGCTCAGCCAGTTGCGGAAAAACAAATTCTTCATCTGCAAACCAGGGTCTGCGCAGAGTCCGGCGGTCGATCACGTTGTCGGGCATGAAGCGCCTGAGCTTGGGGTCGTGATGAGGGGTTTGCCGCGTGTAAAAGTAGTTTTCCGCGGCGGGACCACCGTAGTTGACCAGCAAAGCCGGCGTGTAGCCAATCTGCGATTGAGCGATAAGTTGCACCGTGTCTTCATACAGATCGAGCACCGGAAAATTGTGCTCATTGCCGCTGAAGCCATCCATCACGTGAGTCAGGTCGAGCTTCATGTCCAGCGCACCTTCGGTCGTCGGCATGAGTCCAAGTTCCCGCGCAGCTGCAACGATCCACTGGCGCTGTTGCCGATTGCCGGCGAGATAGGCTTTGAGGTTATTGACCCCGTAGTGGTCTTTGTAACGCGTAAGCACTGCTTTTGCGTGGTCGGCCGATTGAAAATCGTTGTTGCTGAAAACACCCGGCCCAGTGGAAAGTGCCCGCGGCCCGGTCATGAGCCCGGCATCGATGAGATCCTGGTAAGCCAGAATGTCGGTCGTGCTCGGTTGCACATCGAGTCCGGTCGTCACGCCGTAGGCGAGGTTCGCGAGAAACGCCCAGTTCTGGGTATCCAGCACCCGCCGCAACGGCTGATAGTGAGCGTGTGTGTCCACGAATCCGGGAATGATGAACGCACCAGAGACGTCCACCACGTGAGCCCCGGGCGGCACGGCAATGGCGTCGCGCGTGCCAACCGCCTTGATGCGATCATTCTCGATCAGAACCACACCACCTTCGATCCGATCGACATCCGTTTCCATCGGAATGATCGTCGCACCCACTAAAGCGATCGTGCTGTCGGGGACATGGCGTGCCTGATAGAGCTCAATCGCCTGCGACGTCACAGCGTCGGCCGGGTTCTCCGCCGAGGCGGATTCCACTGCAGCACTTTCTTCCTTCCCGGCGTCTTCGTCATTTTCCTCAAAGCGCACCGAAGATAGCGGACGTGAATAAATCTGATGGCCGACCGACCAGAATATTTCCTCGCCCGACCGGCTCCACTCGAAGAAATCCGCGCCGACGTCCGTCACTTTCGCAAGCGGAACCTCCGGTGAGTCGAGATTGAGCTTCACGTTCTGCAGATGAACGTTCAACAGCGCCGCAACATAGAGCTGATTGGCATGGAGGATCAGCGCATGACGGCCGTCGGGAGACATCCTGATGTCTTCGGCGCGGACGTCGTCGCCTGTGTTAAAGGTGCCAGGACCTTTGACGATCAGGTGCGTGCGGCGATCGGAACCATCGTAGCGCACGGAAATAAGTCCTTTGTTTGCGCTGTTTGAATAGCCGCTACTGAGGTACAGGTAGATGCGATCCTCAGCGGGACCAAAATGCGGCCGGGAGTAGCCTCTCGACGGTACGATCAGTTCGGCGTCACCACCTCGTGCGGGAAACCACACAAGATCCGAACCCAGCGCAAGACCGAAGTCGAACTCGCGATAGAGCCGGTCGTAACTACTGGCGCGTAACGAAAGCACTTTCGCACCATCGGGGGACCAGGCCGTGTCCGTATAAAATCCCGCAACATTGGATATCTGTCTTGGCCGGCCTCGACCGCTGGCCCGGATACGCCAGACGTGACCGCCCTCGTTCGACCAGCTGACAAACGCAATTTCAGCGCCGTCAGGCGACCACGCGGGATGGAATGCCGACATCCCTTCCGGCGTGATCGGCTTCGACTCGCCGGATTCACGATCGAAAACATACAGCCGCGTGAACGCAGAATAGGCCACTTTGCTGTTGTCCGGAGAGGGCACCGGCCCCATCAACAAACGCGCTTTTACCGGGCCAACCCCGAGCCGATAAGGAAAATAGAGCCGCGGACCCAGATCCTGGTCCACCGCAGCGGTAAAAGGGATTTCGGAAATTGCACCGTCTGCAATGGACACCCGTTTGATATGACCATCGTGGGCGTAAATGACGCTGGCAGAGTCCGGCGCGAACGCATAACCCGGCAGCAGGTCGCGGGTGAAGCGACTTTCCTGTTCATCGTGCTCAACGGGATAGACGAGCCACCGATCCTCTCCCCCGCTGAGATCTCGCAGCCGCAGTCCCGTGTGTTGCTCGTAGCGCGTTGCGTAAACCAGCCATTTACCATCGGCAGAAACAGCTGGCCGAAACGCGCTGCCCTGCGCCTGCGTGAGATAGTCTTCTTCCCCGCTGCGCAGATCGCGGCGGGCAATCTGCCATTGCGGAAATCGCATGTTATAGGCGAAGCCGCCACGTTTACGCGCATAGTAGAGATAGCGTGAATCAGGCGAATAGACCGCGCCGAGAGCGTTTCTGCGCTGACTGATGGCAGTAGAGGAATTCGCTTTCGCGCGGGTCAGCTGAATCCCTTCACCACCTTCAATGTGATAGGCCCACAGCTCGAACGTCCGCAATCCCCAGTCTGTCTGTGAGACCACAACGTGCGAGCCGTCGGGTGACCAATGCGGTGAGGCGAACTCGGCATCATCATCTGCTCGCGTCAGCGCTTCGGGCTCACCGCCTGCAGCCGGGATCGTCCAGAGATTCTCACCACCATCGCGGTCGCTGACAAAAACAATCTTCTGGCCATCCGGCGAATACCGAGGCTGAGAGTCGAACGCCATGCCACGCGTCAGCGGCTGCGCAGTACCGCCGGTGATCGGTAACCGGTAGAGATCTCCCAGCAACTCAAACACAACCGTGTCGCCATCCGGTGCAACGTCCAGCGAAAGCCAGGTTGCCTCACTGGTTTCGAACTGAATCTTCCGTTCCGGGGTCAGCGGCAACCCTGAGCGCACCTCGTCCGCACAGACGGCAACTGCAGCCACGAGAGCAGGTCCAAGCAGCAACACACCGGCGAAGTTCATCTTCCCAAAGCGGCTTATCGTCAAAAGTGCGCCATTCTCATCGCCCCGCCGGGAGGGTGCAAGGTGAAGGTGGTAGACTCGCCGCACCAGCCGGCAGTCCCAATTTACAATGCAAACCGACAATCTCCGAATCACCAGAACGCACCCGCTCATCTCTCCAGCGGTGCTCGAAGAAGAACTGCCTCACACCGATGCGGATGCCGCGTTCGTCGGGAACTCGAGAGACACGATCAAAGAGATTTTCACTGGCAAGGATCCACGTCTGCTGGTGGTCGTCGGGCCCTGCTCCATTCACGACACGGCCGCCGCAGTTGACTACGCCGGGCAACTCTCGGAGCTGGCTGACGAGCTCAGCGGACAACTCTTCTGCGTCATGCGTGTCTATTTCGAAAAGCCGCGGACCGTTATAGGCTGGAAAGGTTTGATCAACGACCCGGACCTGGATAGCACCTACCAGATCAACAAGGGGCTGCACCTCGCTCGCGATGTGCTGCTGAAAATTACGCGCGCGGGTCTGCCGGCGGCAACCGAGTTTCTCGATACGACTTTCGGTCAGTACTACACCGATCTCATCAGCTGGGGGGCAATCGGCGCGCGTACGGTGGAAAGTCAGATCCATCGGGAACTGGCTTCAGGACTCTCCATGCCGGTTGGCATCAAAAATCGAACGGACGGCAATGTGGACGTCGCCATAGACGCCATCCGAGCTGCAGCACACAAACATCTTTTCCCGTCACTCACGAAAGATGGCGCGCCTGCAATACTGGAGACCAATGGCAATCCGGATTGTCATCTGGTGCTGCGCGGGGGAGTGCAACCGAACTACGACGACGCTTGCGTGAAACAAGCTCAGGAACGATTGCGCGCAGCAGAGCTCGATGACGTGTTGATGATCGATTGCAGCCACGCCAACAGCGATAAAAACCCGACACTGCAAAGCCGGATCGCTCACGATGTCGTCGGCCAACGCCTGGCCGGTAACACCGGAATTCGCGCGCTGATGATCGAAAGTAATCTCGTGGGCGGGCGACAGGAGATTGCACAACCGCTCACCTACGGTCAAAGCATCACCGATGGCTGCCTTGGCATCGATGAGACCCGAATACTCCTACGGGAGTTGGCTGAGCGCGCCCGCGGCAGGTCTTAGAACCTTCACTCAAACCTTCATTCAACCTCTAGGATATCGATTTGCTCCGCAATTTTCTGCGACCAGACCTTCGGTCCGTCAATGTGAACTGAATTGCCCCGCGCATCCACGGCAAGCGTCACGGGCATGTCCTTGACTACGAATTCGTGAATGGCCTCCATCCCAAGCTCAGGAAAGGCGACCACAGTCGATTTGGTAATGGCTTTAGCCACCAGATAGGCCGCACCTCCAACCGCGATCAGTGACACTGCACCGTTATCACGAATCGCCTCTATCGCGTCCGGTCCTCGTTCTGCTTTCCCGATCATGCCAATCAGGCCTGTCTGCTCGAGCATCGCTCGTGTGAAGCTGTCCATGCGGGTCGCCGTGGTCGGTCCCGCGGGACCGATAACCTCATCACGGACTGGATCGACCGGACCCACGTAGTAGATCATCCGGTTCGTGAAATCGACGGGCAACTCGCCACCCTGCTCGAGGATGTCGATCAGCTTTTTGTGGGCTGCGTCGCGGCCTGTCAGGAGTTTACCGCTGAGCAGCAACGTCTCCCCAGACTGCCACGTCTGAATTTCTTCCCTGCTGAGTGTGTCCAGATCTACCTTGCGGACTTCACTGCCGAGATCGAACTCGATGTCCGGCCATTCGGCAAGATCAGGCGGCTCGAACTCGGCCGGACCATTGCCATCGAGGGTGAAATGGACGTGCCGGGTCGCAGTGCAGTTGGGAATCACAGCCACTGGTTTGTTTGCAGCGTGAGTCGGATACTCTTTTACTTTCACATCCAACACGGTGGTCAGACCGCCGAGT
>CBDUDJ010000059.1:0-8411 GCA_965365885.1 uncultured Gammaproteobacteria bacterium | reverse complement strand
GATCAGGTGCTGGCGCTGATTGAAGAAGCGCAATCGTATGCCGCTGAAGACCCGGAGCGTTTCTACAGAGAAGTCGAGGTATTGCTGGCACCGGTGGTGGATTTTCCGCGCTTCGCCCGCAGCGTGATGGCCGCTCATTTCAAATCAGCCTCCGTCGAGCAGAGGGAGCGGTTTGCGGAATCTTTCAAGTGGAATCTCGTGCGAACCTATGCGTTCGCGCTGACCGAATTCAACGACGGCGAGGTC
This sequence comes from uncultured Gammaproteobacteria bacterium, assembly GCA_965365885.1. GTDB lineage: Bacteria > Pseudomonadota > Gammaproteobacteria > Pseudomonadales > Azotimanducaceae > SZUA-309. The sequence goes on along the minus strand of CBDUDJ010000059.1, from coordinate 8,165 downwards.
GTGCTGATACCGGCGGAGCGAGCGCCGCGTAAGCCCAACCGTCGCAGCATAAAGCAGGAAATCAGGCTCGCAGGCGGCGGCATCTACACGGTGATCTATTCGATGGGGCGCTCGAATGAGCAGGAAGCCTGGCGCATGCGCAACATCATAGTGGAGGGCGTGAACATGGGAATCACCTATCGCAGCCAGTTCAAAAGCGCGATGCAGGATCCCAAGTTTGGCGGCGATATCGACAAAGTCATCGATGCCTGGTCTGATATGATCGACACGGAATCCGCAGATGAGGAAGACGCGGCGGTAACGAGTTCTTGACTCCTGAGCCTCGATTTCTCCTCCCGGCAAGCGTCGACTTCAAGAATCTCCTGACCGTTCGCGCAGAGGGCGAGGCGTTTATCGATGAGCATGCGGCCAGTGTCTTCAGCCTCGCCGGCCTCAAAGAGAGCAACTCAAGCGCCGCCGTGCTGCTTACCGCCTGGTTTCGCTATGCGCACCTCCAGGGGAAATCCATCGTTTTCATGGACCTTCCTGTTGATTTACGTAACATCATTGATCTGTATGAACTTGATCAGGTGTTGCCCCTCGAGGAAGTTACCCCGACGGCCGGAGACAGTGATTGACTGACCCGTCACCACAAGTGAACTCATCATGAAGCAGCAAATTGCCGAGAGCATCCGCTCACAGATGCCCAATGCTCAAGTCGAAGTCGTTCTGGATGGCAATCGCGCGCTCATCACTGTGGTAAGCGATGAATTCGCTGAGCTTAATCGGCTGCAAAGACAACAGAAGGTCTATGGTTGCATCGATGGCTTCATCTCAGATGGTCGGTTGCATGCAGTGACCATCCGGGCTGTTACACCGTAAAAGTAGATGCTGCGATGGACAAACTACTAATCACCGGCGGCCGGTGCCTTTCAGGAACTCTCAGAATTTCGGGTGCGAAGAACTCCGCGCTGCCCATTCTCGCCGGTACGCTGCTCGTTGATGAACCGGTGATCATCGGCAACATACCGCATCTGCACGATGTGACGACCATGATTGAACTGCTCGGCTGCCTCGGTGCCCAGGTCGTTGTCGACGAAAAAATGCGCGTGGAAGTGACCGCGGCAGAACTCAGGCAACTCAAGGCGCCCTACGAGCTGGTTAAAACGATGCGAGCTTCCTTCGTGGTTCTGGGGCCATTGCTTGCCCGCTTCGGCGAGGCAGAAGTCTCATTACCCGGTGGCTGCGCGATCGGTGCACGACCGGTGGATCAGCATCTGAAAGGCCTGGAGGCTCTCGGTGCCGAGATTGAAGTTGTTGACGGCTACGTTCGGGCGAAAGTTGACGGACGTCTGCAGGGTGCAGACGTGGAGTTCGATCTGGTCACTGTCGGCGGCACGGAGAACATCATGATGGCTGCCTGCCTGGCTGAAGGCACGACGCGTATCCGCAATGCGGCACGGGAACCCGAAATTGTCGATCTTGCGAATTTTCTCAGTGCGATGGGCGCGCAAATCAGCGGCCAGGGAACATCCGTGATTGAAGTCGAAGGCGTGCAACGGCTGCATGGCTGTGAGTTCTCGGTGATGCCCGACCGGGTGGAAACCGGCACGTATCTGATCGCGGCAGCTGCTACGGGGGGCCGCGTGAAACTCCAGCAGACGGCTCCTGCCACGCTCGAAGCAGTGCTCGACAAGCTGCGCGAGGCAGGCGCCGAAATAGAGGTGGCCGGGACGGTCATTGAGCTCGACATGCACGGTAAGCGACCAAAGGGCGTGGACATCAAGACCGCACCGTATCCGGGTTTTCCAACGGATATGCAGGCGCAGTATCTGGCTATGAACGCCATCGCTACAGGTGAGAGCAAAGTGACGGAAACGATTTTCGAAAATCGCTTCATGCACGTGCAGGAAATCAATCGCCTGGGTGCAGACATCGATATTCAAAGCGCCTCTACCGCGATCGTGCGTGGTGTGGACTCCCTCAAGGCTGCTCCCGTGATGGCAACGGACCTACGCGCCTCCTTTTCGTTGGTGGTTGCAGGTCTGGTTGCCGAAGGCACGACTCTGATCGATCGGATCTACCACATCGATCGGGGCTACGAGACGATTGAAGAGAAATTGCAATTGCTTGGCGCAGACGTACAACGGGTGCGCTGAAACGCCAGCGGGATTATGGAATCACTATGGGACTGACGATCGCACTCAACCGAGGCCGAATTCTGGATGCATGCCTGCCGCTCCTGGCTGAAGCCGGAATAGTGCCCGTGGATGACATGTCGGCCAGCCGCAAGTTGATCTTCGACACTGCAACCGGTGGCCACAAGCTTGTGGTGATGCGCGGTTCGGATGTGCCAACGTATGTCGAATATGGTGCAGCAGATGTTGGTATCACCGGGAAAGACACCATTTTAGAGTACGGTGGCGGTACGCATTTCTATGAGCGCCTGGACCTGGGCATTGGTCGTTGCAAATTGATGACAGCGGTGTCGGCATCCGCCGGCGAAGAATTGCAACCGCAGACAGGTCATCTGCGGGTCGCAACCAAATTTGTCAATATCGCCCGCCAGTACTTCGAGGAACGAAACCGCCAGGTCACGATCATTCCGCTATCGGGCGCTATGGAGATTGCGCCGCTGATGAACCTGGCGGACTGCATCGTAGACATCGTCGATACCGGCAACACTCTGCAAGCCAACGGCCTCGTTGCGCGCGAGACGATTGCGGAAATCAGCTCTCGGGTGATCGTCAATCGTGCTTCGATGAAGACGAAATTTGAGGAGGTGCAATCGTTTATCGAGGCGCTGCGAACCGCCGTTGACTAATAGCGTATTGAAGAAATTGCGGAACGCGAAATGACGTTGAATATCAGCAGGCTCGCCACCACACAGGACGATTTCGACGCGCGTCTGGATGACCTGCTTGCCTGGGATGCCCGCGAAGACAGTAATGTCGTCAGGATTGCGCAGGAGATCATCGAATCAGTTCGCACTGAGGGTGATGAGGCCGTGATCCGGCTGACGGCCGAGCTCGATGGTGTGCAGTGTGCAAGCATTGCCGAGCTTGAACTCACACCGGCTGATTTTCAGCGTGCCTTTGAGGCAATCCCGGCTGCCGAGCGTGACGCGTTGGGCCACGCTGCGCAAAGAATCCGCGACTATCACGAGCGACAACGGGCAGTTGATTGGAGTTTCGAAGATGAGCTCGGCAACCGTCTTGGGCAGCGGATCACGCCGCTTGCCCGCGTCGGACTTTACGTCCCAGGTGGCCAGGCAACATATCCGTCAACAGCTCTGATGACTGCAATCCCGGCCAAGGTGGCCGGTGTCCCGGAAGTGATCATGACTACGCCGACGCCCGGTGGCGGGGCGAACCCGTTGCTCCTGGCGGCTGCCCACGTTGCGGGCATCGACAGAGCCTTTACCATCGGCGGCGCCCAGGCAGTCGCTGCGCTGGCTTATGGTACGCCGAGCATACCGCGGGTCGACAAAATCGTCGGTCCCGGCGGTGCTTATGTTGCAGCGGCGAAACGCCTCGTATTCGGTCAGGTGGGAATCGACCTCATTGCGGGTCCCAGTGAGGTTCTGGTCATCGCCGACGGCAGCACGCCGGTGGCCTGGGTCGCGATGGATCTCTTCTCTCAGGCAGAACACGATGCAGTTGCCCAGGCGTTGCTGGTGACACCGGATGCGGCGTACCTGGACGCCGTGGCAGACGCGATGCAGGAACTGCTGCCGGACAGATCGCGCGAGGCGTTGATCTGTCAGTCCTTGAATGATCGCGGTGCGTTGATCCTCACGCGGGACCTCAAAGAGGCATTTGAAGTTGCCAACCGGATTGCCCCGGAGCACCTGGAACTGGCGATTGCCGAACCGGCGAACCACGTATCATGGGTGCAGAACGCTGGCGCAATCTTTCTCGGTCCGCATTCCGGGGAAGTCATGGGCGACTATGTTGCCGGACCCAGTCATGTGTTGCCGACCTATGGCACCGCGCGTTTCTCCTCGCCGCTGGGTGTCTACGATTTTGAAAAGCGCAGCTCGGTGATCGAACTGAGTGCACAAGGCGTGCAGCCGCTCGCGCGGACAGCCGCAACGCTTGCACGCGGCGAGGGTTTTGAAGCGCATGCCCGCGCAGCGGAACTGCGCCTGAAGGACATCGACCACAATCTCTGATTGCACTGTACTGCTCGCAGGGTGTGTTTATCAGCGCGTGGCTAGTTAGTTCTTGTCCGGAAACTCACATCCATGTGAGTTTCCTCCCACGGGTGCTACGCAACCCTCCCAAAAACCTTCGGTTTTTGACTCGCGCTGTCCCTGCGCTCGCTAGTTTCTGTCCAGAATGGACAGAAACTAGTTAGCTTCGTTGGCGAGCGGCCGAACGCCCGAAATGGCCGTTACCGACATCTGCTGGCCGCTGCGCATGATGTTCATCTCGATAGTACTACCCGGATCGGCATGGGCGATCTGGCGACTCACCACGGTGGAGCTGACAGCGGGTTGCTCGTTCACCGACAAGATGAGGTCACCCACCTGCAGGCCGGCGCGAGCGGCGGGTCCAAGACGGATAATTGTCGTCACTTCCAGGCCAACGCCGCTGCCCTGCGGTGGCGAGTTCGTCAACTCTACGCCGAGCCAGCCGCGCGTCACCCGACCGGTCTCGACAATCTCGTCGAGAATGCTGATTGCCAGGCGCGCAGGGATTGCGAAGCCGATTCCCTCGGAGCCACCCGAGCGCGAGAAGATCAGACTGTTGATGCCGATCAGATCGCCGCTGGCGTCTATGAGGGCGCCGCCCGAGTTTCCCGGATTGATGGCAGCGTCGGTCTGGATGAAGTCATCATAGGGGCTGCGGCTGATTCCGGCCCGGCCCTTCGCGCTGATGATCCCGGCCGAAACAGTCTGGCCAATACCGAAGGGGTTACCGATGGCTAGCGCGATATCGCCGACTTCGGTACTTGCCGGGTCTGCCGGCGTGATTGGTGTGAGACCGCTGGCTGCCACTTTGATCACCGCAAGGTCCGTTTCCGGATCGTTGCCGACAAGTGTTGCCGTGGTTGCCTGACCGTCGGCGAACGCGACCAGAATTTCGTCTGCGCTGTCGATCACATGGTTGTTTGTCAGTATGTAACCTGCTTCGCGCACGATCACACCGGAGCCAAGCGAACTTTGCATCTGGCTGCGGCCGTCGCCAGCAAAGCGATTGCACCATTCGCGAAACCGGGGTTGCTGACAGATTGGTGGCTTGAGGACTTTGGCTGAGTAAATATTGACTACCGCGGGCGCGGCCTTGCGCACGGCATTTGCGTAACCCGGTTTGGCGCTGCCGTTGGCTGGATCATTGAGATAGGAGACGAACATGATGACGAGACCGACAGAACCGCCGACAAGTGCCGGAACCAGGACGTATCGAATGAGTTCTCGCATGCGGGGCGACCGTAGCAGAATTTGCGAGGACTCGCTAAAGTCATTCTCATGACACCGGTGGAAAAGTATGAGCAGCTACTGGCCGAAGCCGGATTCAGTGAAGATCCAGTGCAACGCGAAGTCGTGCAGCTGTTTGCCGCACTTTTTCAGATGCTGCACGTGCGCAAGGCGCGCGCGAGCGGGCTGGGCCGATGGTTCCGGCGCCGTAAAGCCGTACCGCTGAGAGGGTTGTATCTGTGGGGCGGCGTCGGCAGAGGCAAAACGCTGTTGATGGACATTTTCTATGAGTGCCTGCCAGCCGATGACCGGCTGCGGATGCACTTTCACCGGTTCATGCAACGTGTCCATCATGAGCTGACAGAGTTGGCGGGTACGGCCAACCCCCTGGAACAGGTTGCGGCCAATTTTGCCGCAGAGACCAACGTGTTGTGTTTTGATGAGTTCTTCGTCGCCGACATTGCCGATGCCATGATTCTCGGTGAACTACTCGAACACCTGTTTGCTGCCGGGGTCACTCTGATTGCGACGAGCAACGTGGTGCCCGATCGACTCTACGAAAATGGCCTGCAACACCGGCGCTTTCTCCCGGCTATCGAGCTGCTGAAGACCCACACCCGCGTTCATCATCTCGATGCTGACGTTGATTATCGCCTGCGGGTGCTCGAGCGGGCCGAAATTTATCATGCGCCATTAGATGCCGCGGCCGAAAGATCACTGGCCGGCAGCTTTCGTGCGCTCGCGCCCGATACGCCTGAGGCCGATGTGGTGCTCGAGATTGAAAACCGACCCATCAGAGCCCGTTTCGTGGCTGAAGACGTGGCCTGGTTCGAGTTTTCCGAACTGTGTGAAGGGCCCCGCAGTCAGAATGACTACATTGAGCTATCCCGCATATTTCACGCCGTGCTCATCAGCAATGTTCTGCACTTCACAACCCGCAATGAAGATGCGGCTCGCCGTTTCATCAGTCTGGTGGATGAGTTTTATGACCACAACGTCAAACTCATCGTCTCGGCGGATGTGCAGATCGTGGACCTGTACGCGGGCGAGCGGCTGCGCTTCGAGTTTGAAAGAACACAATCGAGGTTGCTTGAGATGCAATCCCTTGAATACCTCGCGCGGAGCCACCGGGCGTGAAGAAAATATTCTCTTCTCGCGGCCAGCACGCATCCATGAGACGACTGTATGCGACCCTGAAGGGGCCGAAACCACGGTTGTAATCGACAATATGCTCCGCTAAGATTCGCGCTCCCAAAATCCGGTAAAATATCCACACGCGATGAAAACCGTAAGTATCCGCGCGCAAGACGTTGAGCATTCCTGGCTCGTCGTTGACGCAGAAGACAAGACCCTGGGTCGCCTGGCCACAGAGATCGCCCGGCGGTTGCGTGGCAAGCACAAACCCGAATACACACCGCACGTCGATACCGGTGATTTCATTATCGTAATCAATGCCGAGAAGGTTCGGGTCACCGGCAAAAAGACCACGGATAAGATCTATTATCGCCACAGTGGTTACCCCGGTGGTATCAAGTCGATCAGCTTTGAACACCTGCGTGACAGTCATCCGGAGCGAATCATCGAGCGGGCAGTGAAGGGCATGTTGCCGCGCAATCCGCTTGGCAGAGCGATGTTCAAAAAACTGAAAGTCTATGCGGGGCCTGAGCATCCGCATAGCGCTCAACAACCACAGACCCTGGAGCTATAAGGCATGCCAGCCAACTACGACTATGGTACGGGCCGTCGCAAGACTTCTGCCGCACGTGTTTTCCTCACACCGGGGACGGGTAACATCATGGTCAACAATCATCCCCTGGATCAGTATTTCGGCCGCGAAACAGCCCGCATGATCGTCCGGCAACCGCTCGAAGTTACCGAGTTGGTGAACAAGGTCGACGTCAAAGTTACCGTGCGTGGAGGCGGTAACTCGGGGCAGGCGGGCGCTATCAGGCACGGTATCGCACGCGCGCTCCTCAAAAGTGACGAATCGCTGCGCAGCACGCTGCGGCGGGCGGGATTTCTGACACGCGACGCACGTTCCGTCGAGCGCAAGAAGGTCGGCCTGCGCAAAGCCCGGAAACGTCCGCAATACTCCAAACGTTAGATCCCGGTGCCTGACTGGCCGGCGCCAATTGGCTGCCGGAGGAGGGCTGAATTCCTCGGCTATGGTAGCATTGGCGGTTGTCTAGACCCGGCGGGAGCAATTAGCTGTGAGCAGCAGCGACACCTCGGCACAGCCGAGCAGTATCGATACGTCAGGTTTTAACAAACAACGACGGTATTTCCTCATCGGAGCCACGTCCGCGGTTGCCGGCATTGGTGCTGTTGGTGCGGCCGTGCCTTTTGTGGCGTCCTGGGTTCCCAGCGCCAAGGCCAGAGCACTCGGCGCGCCGATCACACTGGATATTTCCAAGCTGAAGCCGGGTGAAATTCTCGGTCCCACACCTGCCTGGCGGGGCTTGCCGGTGTTTGTCGTCTACCGGGACGAGGCGACGCTTGATATTCTCAGGCAGGAAAACGAGCAACTTGCCGATCCTGCTTCGACTAACCCGGATCAGCAACCCGAATACGCAGCTAACCCCTGGCGCTCAAAACGACCTGAGATCGGGATCTACCTCGGGCTGTGCACTCACCTTGGCTGCTCACCAAAATATCATGGTGAAGTTCGTCCGGAGCCGTTCGACGAGAACTGGCAGGGTGGCTTCTTCTGCCCGTGCCATGGCTCGCGGTTTGATATGGCCGGTCGCGTGGTCAAAGGCGTGCC
>CBDUDJ010000058.1:0-8434 GCA_965365885.1 uncultured Gammaproteobacteria bacterium | reverse complement strand
CGGACACTCCCCGCCGGGCTGCTGATGCGCTTTATCTGGACGGGTAAACCCGCAATCACGGCCGATCACCTCAGTCGCTTTCAGGTCTGGAGCACGCAAAGTGATCCCACGGCATTAGTGGCTCTTGGTGCGGCGAGCGAAACCCTGTTCCAGCAGACCACCATTGCTGCCCTGCAGCATTATGTCGACTGCCTGCAGGCATTGGATAATGCGGCAAAACTGGGGATTTACGACTCATCTCATACTTACTTAAACACCCTTGCCAACGACCACCAAGTAGTCTACAAACCCTGCGGCGCTGGGGGTGGTGATATTGGCGTGGCATTCAGCGATGATGCTGAACGGCTGATCGCATTCACGTCCGCCGCCGAACAACGATTTGAGATGTTACCGTTGGAGATCGCAGAACATGGCATCCGAGCTACCCGCGAATAGCGGCTCTCGCATACCCAATTTTTTCAAGATGAACGTCGCCGAGCGCATCGTGGCGTTGCGCCAGCGTGGGCTGTTGAGCGAAGAAGACATTCGTTCCCTGGCCAACGCAGAGCACACGTTACGCCTGCCAGTGGCCGATAAGATGATCGAAAACGTGGTCGGCGTTTTCGGCTTACCCCTTGGCCTGGCTCTCAACTTCCTCATCAACGGACGCGACTACGTCATACCATTGGTCGTCGAGGAACCTTCCATCGTCGCCGGACTCTCGGGCGCTGCGCGGATGGCCCGACTGGGTGGCGGATTCACCGCGTCCAGCACCGAACCGATTCTCATCGGCCAGGTCCAGGCGGTGAATATCGACGATCCTGAACAGGCCAGAGCCGATCTGCTTGCACACACCGAAGACATACTGGCGCTGGCCAACAGTCTCCACCCGAAGATGGCTGCCCGTGGCGGCGGCGCGATGGATATCGAAGTTCACCTGCATAAGGCACCCGAAGACGGTCGAGACATGGTGGTTCTGCATCTGCTCGTGGACACGCGTGATGCAATGGGCGCAAACCTGGTCAACGGGATGTGCGAAGGAGTTGCCTCGATGGTGGAAACCATCACCGGTGGCAAAGTCTTCCTGCGAATTCTCTCCAATCTGACCGATCGCGCAATTGCGACAGCGAGCGTACGAATTCCGACGCGGAATCTGGAAGGCAAGGGATTCAGTGGCAAAGAGGTGCGCGACGGCATCATTCTCGCCGGTGATCTTGCAACAGTGGACCCCTACCGCGCCACCACCCACAACAAAGGAATCATGAACGGCGTCGACGCCGCAGCTATTGCTACTGGCAACGACTGGCGCGCCATTGAAGCAGCCGCGCACGCTTATGCTGCCCGTTCAGGTCGTTACAGCTCGCTCACACGCTGGTACAAGGATGACCAGGGCGATCTGCTCGGTGAAATTGAAATCCCCATGAAAGTCGGGACCGTCGGTGGCAGTCTGGAAACCAATCCAAGCGTGCGCATCAATCACCGGCTACTGGGTTCTCCGAACGCACCCGAACTCGCAGCCATTCTGGCAACCGTTGGTCTGGCGCAGAACTTCGCAGCTCTACGTGCGCTCTCAACCGACGGGATCCAACAGAATCACATGACCCTGCACGCTCGCAGCGTTGCGAGTTCGGCAAACGTGCCCGAAGACATGTTTGACGATGTCGTGGAAGCCTTGATCGAGTCCGGCGAAATAAAAGTGTGGAAGGCCCACGAGATCACCAAAAATCTGGCTCATCAGACAGTGGTACCGACTCAGGCAGAGCGCAGTTCAGCCTGCGGCAAGGTGATCCTGCTTGGAGAGCACGCAGTCGTCTACGGTCGGCCGGCGCTTGCCTTGCCTATTCCGCTCGCCGTTGAATCAGTAGTGCGCCGCGACGGGGAAGGCATTAACGTCGTCATCCCACGTTGGGGACTGGAACAAAAAGTGCGGCCGAACAATACGCAAGGGTTGAGCGGCATCCTCTTCAACGTGATCAGCCAACTCGATCTCGACAAACAGGATATGACCATCGAAGTCATCCCTCATGTGCCTCGTGCGATGGGCCTCGGCGGTTCAGCCGCGCTGGCTGTGTCAATCATTCGATCGCTCGACAAGGCATACAGCCTCAATCTGACAAACGAAACAATCAATGCATTTGCTTACGAATGTGAAAAGGCAGCACACGGAACTCCATCAGGAATCGACAACACGATAGCCACCTACGGCACACCACTGGTTTACCGGCGGAAAAATACCCAAGACGATGCAGACGGCAACCCGCATGCGAGATTTGAAGAGTTGCAGATTTCAGAACCTGTGCCGCTGGTAATAGGCTTCACTGGTAAGGAGAGCCTCACCGCGAACACTGTCGCGCGGGTCCGGCATGCCTGGGAAACGCACCAGACGCGCTACGACGGGATATTCGATCAGATTGCCGCATTGACCCAGGCCGGTGTCGATGCATTGCGGGATGCGCACTTTCGCGAGTTGGGTGAACTCATGAACCTCTGCCAGGGTTATCTCAACGCGTTGCAGGTCTCCACGCCTGAACTCGAAGAACTCATCCACGTTGCAAGAGCCAATGGGGCTCTGGGAGCAAAGCTCACCGGTGGCGGTGGCGGTGGGTCGATGGTTGCGCTAGCCCCGGACTGTCAGGACCAGGTCGAGAAGGCCATGGAAGATGCTGGCTATAAAAGCCTGTCAGTGACGATCAGTTAGAAGTCGCCACGTGGTCGACCGGTTCAGTCCACAAGCTTGATGTGTGAGACATCCGGTGCGGGAGGTGGTGGGCTGTCATCGCGGTCGCCCATATCGGCGCCAACTTCTGCAACATCGAAATCCACGTCTTTGATTACCGGTGCATCCACGACAGCTGGTTCTTCAAGCATATCCGAGCCAACTTCCGCTACCTCGAAATTGGCATCCGGCACTACGACTGGCACTACTTCGCTCTCGTCGGCCATCGTGGCGCCGACATCTGCGAGATCAAAATCAGGGGCGGTTGTCCCCGATGCAGCTTCCAACTCTTCTGCTGGCGCCTCTTCGGGTTGCGCTGCTACGGCGTCCGGCGCAGGAGCGTTCTCAGCAGTTTCGGCTGCTGTTTCCACAGGTACGACTTGCAGTTGACCGCCTGCCTTTTTGAACAGTTCCTGGAATTTTTCTGCGGCTTTCTCATCAACGTCGCGCTTGACGACGACAGGATTGCCAGTAAACAGCTTCTCCACCTGAGCTTCGCTCAACTTTAGAAGTTCCCCCAGCCGTCGTTTAACGACTCCACGGTGTTGCCCTTTAACAAGCTCGCCGCTGAAGACCAATTGATACATTCCGTCCATCGGCGGATTGTATCCCATCATCACGCCAGAACTGTCCATTGCTTCTCACTATGCGACGGGGCAGTATCTCAAATGAGCGTTTTCTGGGGATTTAGATGGGCACAGCAGCTCGGGTAGTCATCCTGCCGAAGGATTCCGCGACACTGAGGGTTGAAGACCTTACATTGCCTGACCCTGAACCAACCCAGGTGGTCGTGAAGCAGTTCGCTTCGGGCATTTGTCACTCGCAACTTCATCAGATGCAGCGGCCGAGAAAATATCCGGTCATTCTCGGTCACGAAGCGACAGGCGTCGTCAGTAAAACCGGTAGCAACGTCTCCCATGTAAAAGAGGGGGACATTGTTCTGCTCACCTGGGTGCCGAGAAACGCCGCAGTCTCGACTGAACTACCCGTTAGATCAACACTCGAAGTCAGCGACGGTCTGGCCCAATCCGAAAACGTCTTCACCTGGGCCGACAACACGATCGCGGACCAGCAGTATGTCGTCAAAGTCGACCCCAACATTAAGAGGGACGTCACCTCCATTATCGGCTGCGCCGTGATGACGGGCGCTGGTGCGGTAATTAACACGGCCAACGTTCAGCCCGGACAGAGTGTTGCGATCTTCGGCGTTGGAGGTGTGGGGCTCTCGGCAGTCGTCGGCGCAAGGATGGCAGGTGCCAGCCCGATCATTGCTGTGGATCTTGATGATTCGAAGCTCGAGTTCGCTACGCAGTTCGGCGCCACCCATACAATTAACGCAGCGCAGGAGGACCCCATCGCTGCCATTCATGCGCTTACTGGAGTGAATGAGAAATTCACTTTTCTGAGAACTCAGGTGAGTGGCGTCGACTTCGCCTTCGATTGCATCGGCGTTCGCCAGACCATGGAGCAGATTGTACCGGCGTGTAAAACAGGTCAGTTCGGCGTCGCGAAAGGCGGCCTTGGCGTGCTGGTTGGGGTGCCTGGCACAGCCGTGGAATTAAACGCGATCGACATGCTCCTCAACGAGAAGGGATTCGTCGGTAGCTTCGGTGGATCATGCGCACCGGATCGGGATTTTCCACGCTTTCTCGAATGGGAAGAACGCGGCGAGTTAAATCTCGATGCCATGATTACCCAACGCTTCACAATCGATCAGATTAATGAAGCCACAAGTGCGCTCGCAGCCGGTGAAATTCAGGGTCGCGCAATACTTGAGTTTTAGAACGAAGAACAACCTATCGACATACCTTCGACCAATCTCCCCGGGGGCAGGCACATGGCAGATCTCTTGAAGATGTCGACCGACATCATCGACAAAACAGGTGCAGATTCGGATTTTGTGCCTGGTCCAACGAATCGAATCAACCACGAACTTTCTGTTCTCTCAGATGACATCGCAATGGTGGAAGCTTTTTCTCACTGCATCGCGTTCAAGACTGATGACGGCCTCGTTGCTTTCGATACGAGCAATGAGCGCGGTGGCGGCAGAGTGGTCGAGGCGATACGGGGTTGGACGGGAGAACGATTCAACACGCTTGTTTATACGCACGGCCACGTAGACCATGTGGGTGGGTGCGGCGCGTTCCTTGCTGATGCCGATGAGCGCAAGGATCCGCGCCCGGCAGTCGTCGGACACGAGAACGTCGCGCACCGATTCGATCGCTACAACATGACCAACGGCTACAATCAGGTGATCAATCAGCGCCAGTTCCTGGGCTTCAGCCGGAAAGGTTATGCGATCAGCGACTCGGATAAATTCCTGCCGGAAACCACAGCTCGACCTGACATCATCTACAGGGATCACCACCAACTCAACGTTGGAGGGCTCGAGATAGAGCTGCACCACGCGAAGGGGGAAACAGACGATCACACCTGGGCCTGGATTGAACGCGACAAGGCAATCTGCGCGGGAGATTTCTTCATCTGGAATTTCCCGAACGCCGGGAATCCGCAAAAAGTACAACGTTATCCAGTGGAATGGGCGGCTGCGATGCGGGACATGGCCGCCCAGGGCGCAGAGTTATTTCTTCCGGCACACGGCCTCCCCATTCAGGGGCGGCAACGGATAAAGGCCGTACTCGAGGATGTCGCTGGCGCGTTGGAATATCTGGTCAAGGAAACGATCGGAATGATGAATGACGGTGCACGCCTGAATGACATCATCCACACCGTGCATATTGCTGCCGAAGTTCTCGCAAAACCTTATCTCGCGCCTCTGTACGACGAACCAGAATTCGTCGTGCGCAACATCTGGCGAATGTATGGCGGCTGGTACGATGGCAATCCAGCTCACCTGAAACCCGCCGAGGAGAGTTCCCTCGCCCGCGAGCTGGCGGCACTCGTGGGTGGTGCGGGTGAACTTGCGAAACGAGCAATGCTACTTGCCGAAAGCGACATTCGTCTCGCGTGCCATCTGATCGAACTGGCAGTCAGCGCAGAGCCGGACAACCTGTTCGCACATGGCATCCGAGCTGAGATTTATCAGGCGCGGCGCAACAGCGAGTCGTCGTTGATGGCCAAGGGCATATTCGGCTACGCTGCTGGCGAATCTAAGGCAAAGGTTGAGGACAGCGAGTAAGCCCGCCCCGCAACTCCAACTCGCGGGTGGAAGTATCATTCTATGCACACGTCTCACTTCATCAGTAATCTGAACATTCAGACCGCGTACCACGACACGGGTGAGGGTCATCCGTTCGTGCTTGTGCATGGTTTCACGGGATCGAAGTTGGATTTCCAGGACCAACTCGGTTGGTTTGCCAACCTGCGACGTGTCGTCGCCTATGATCAGCGCGGTCACGGTGAGAGTTCGAATAGCGGCCCATACATCCTTCAGCAGCTGGTCGATGACCTGATGAATTTTCTGGATTGTCTGCAGATGGAGACTTGCGACCTGTTGGGTCACTCGCTTGGCGGGATGGTTGCAATGCGCGCAGTACTGGCGCACCCGGAGCGCTTCAGCTCGCTCATCCTGATGGATACATCACCCATGCCGATCGAGATTTTTCCACAAGGCGTACGTGACCAGCTCGTCGGCCTGGTGCATCGCGAAGGCTGCGAGGCGCTGGTGGATATGATGCGCGGGCAACCAATGAGTCCAGCGCAACAGCTTGGCGTCGATTTTCTGGGTGAGGCGGAGCACTGGCGCCGGATCAGCGCCAAACTTAGCCAGATGGACCCACAGGCATTCGCCGATTTGTCGCAGCAACTCGCAGATGCTGAGCCACTGCTTGCGCAGCTGACAGAACTGAGTTGCCCGACAACAATCGTTGTGGGCGCAAAAGACGAGCCGTTTATCGAACCATCGAGCAATATGTGTGATTCAATACCTGGCGCAACAGTGGTCACAATTGCGCAAGCGGGTCACTCACCTCAATACGAAAACGCTGAAGCCTGGCGCGAAGCGATAACAGACCATCTAACCAATAAGTGAAAAGCTCAGCTAACTGGTGAGTGACTCATACACGGATTGCGCGATCGACATGCCTCTCAAGTCGCCCATTAGCGATGCTTCCATTCGATTCATGACATATGAAAAACACAATCTGGCATCCTGGTCGACAACGATGAGGGAGCCACCCCAGCCACCCCACCAGCAGGTGTTGGGATTCGGACCCAGCGGCATTAAGTCAGAAGTGAGACCGTAACCCATTCCAAATCGAATCGGCATTCCAAGCACGAGATCCATGCCGTTGGACTGCTCGTCGAATATTACCCTGCACCCTTCTTCGGACATCAGCGTTGTGCCAAATGCGGTGCCGCCGTTGGCAACGATTGATTGGACACGGACGACAGAACGCGCGTTTCCATGGCCGTTCGCCGCGGGGATTTCCGCCTGACGCCAACCGGCCGTTCTTGATTCAAGAGCGTCTATAGCGGGGTTGGCAAACGTTCTCGCAGCAATCGCATTGGGTTCAATCTGATCTTCGATGCCACCCTCTGGTGGGATCAGATCGCAGATTCTATGGAAATGTTCTTCACCCGTGCCGATATGGAAGTCGGCACCAAGCGGTTCAGCTATCTCTTCACGAAAGAACGTCCCAATAGAGTCACCTGTCACCCGCCGAACAACCTCACCGATGAGGTGCCCCTGGGTCAGCGCGTGATAACCACTTTGGGTACCCGGCTCCCACCACGGTCCCTGGCGGGCAAGCGCTGCCACCACTGCACCCCAGTTGTAAAACGCCTCACCCGAGAAGGGCTCATCCATGCCTGAAAGTCCTGCTGTGTGGCTCATCAAATGCCGGACTTCAATATCTTCCTTGCCGCATTCCGCAAATTCCGGCCAGTAGGTTTTCACCGGCTCATAGAAGTCGATCTCACCCTGGTCTGCGAGTAGCAGCGCGCTGATGGCAGCCATCGTCTTCGTCGTGGAATAGACATTGACGATCGTATCTTCTTCCCACTTTTCAGTTTTCGCTTCGTCCTTGTAGCCGCCCCAGAGATCGACGACAGATTCGCCCTCTAGACTAACCGCAACGCTTGCGCCAACGTCTCCGCGTTCATCGAAATTGGCCTCAAACGCTTCTCGTACTGCGTTGAATCGCTCATCACAGGTCCCACTGACTTCTGCCACACTTGCTCCTCAATCTATCGTTGATACTTCGTGCTGGTTTACCGATTCTAGCAACCCGAACATAGTCCAGTCAGCCAGTCACCTGCCACTGCAACAGCGTGAACGGCCGCTCCGCCTCATGGTGGTGTTCGAATACGCCTTCGACGGCGGCGCCAATCTTTACCGGCTGCTGTGGGTCACCCAGGAGATTTCCCACCAGACGAATGTCCCCGGCGTCCGGTAACTCAACCAGAACGACCAGATACGCGCCCTGCTCCTGCAAAGCCGGGTGCACCGGATGCCAGACGCGCTCATAACTATAAATGTTGCCTCGCGCGGTTGTCTCTTCGAAACCGACATCAAAGCTGTGACAACTATGGCAGACCCATTCAGGCCCCCACTGCCAGGTAGCACAGCTCCGGCATTTCTGGACGAGCAGTCGTTCTTCCCGCAAGCCCTCCCAGTAGGGACGGTCGAGGCCATCCGGTGCGGGGGCGGGCTGCGGCAGGCCAGGATTCAGATACGTTGTCACAACACCGCCTCCTTGCCGAATATACAGGCGCTGACCGGTGTCACCATCGGGCCCGAAATGACCATTGAGACGCTCGCGTCTGGCACCTGATTTG
>CBDUDJ010000057.1:0-8444 GCA_965365885.1 uncultured Gammaproteobacteria bacterium | reverse complement strand
TGCTGGAGTGTCTGGTATTCGGCCGCACGGCCGCCAGAGACATCCTGCAACGGCTCGACGAGCCGGCCACGGAATTCAGCGCACCCCACTGGGACGAAAGCAAGGTCACCGATTCGGACGAAGACGTCGTCATTGCCCATAACTGGGAAGAACTGCGCCGTTTCATGTGGGACTACGTGGGAATCGTCAGAACCGACAAGCGCCTGCAGAGAGCGCTGCGACGGATCGATCTTCTGAAACAGGAAGTACACGAGTACTACAGTCACTTCCGAGTCAGCAACGACCTCATCGAGCTGAGAAATCTCATTCACATCGCTGAACTGATCGTGCGCTCTGCCCTTGCCCGGCAGGAAAGCCGCGGTCTGCATTTCAATCTCGACCATCCCGCACCGCTGGCACGGCCAGCCGATACAATCCTGTTTCCCGGCTATGTCGACCAGCTCGACGTGCTGCACCCGATCGCCAACTAGTTCTTGTCCATTCTGGACAGAAGCCAGTTAACCGTCGCGAGCCTCCCTGACTATAGCGGCATCTGTCTGAGCGAAATGCGCACTCAGCTCCCGGCGCAGAGCCGCCCACTGCTGCTCATTGACCTCATCACGAAAAATCTCTGCAACCCGCCACGTCCGGAAGCGCAGGCAAATCCGCAACGGTTCCAGACGCGCAGCGCGCAATTCACTAAAGTCGATAACAAGATCCCGCACCTTCTGGCGCGGGTAATGCAGATACAACCACAACCCCAGCAACCCCAAACCGCTGTTGCCGAACCAGATCCAACCCCCGTAAAGCGAAGCCGACGTAATGATGCAGTAGAAGGTTTTGCGCCACACCGAAACATACAGTCGGATTCGGATGGGCGCTGTCGAATTACGACTCGCCCGATGAAAGACCGATACGGCTGACAATCGCTGCCAGATCCGGTGGCGGCTTTGATCGTTGCTGGAGCCAGTCGAAGATGTCCCAGTCGTCACAATCGAGCAGTCGGCTGTAGTCCTGCAGTGCCTGGTCATCGAGCGAAGTGAGCTGTGTTTGCACAAAAGGCAGCAACAGAAGCTCCAATTCCAGCGCCCCCCGCCGACTGCGCCAGCGCGCGCGCGCCAGCAGCGCCTGATTCGGCAGCGGGGATTTCAACGTGGATACATCGTCTGGGACGCCGGATGTCATCGTCTCGACTGTAGCGGCATTGGGAGTACTATGCACGTCGAACCATAACCACGGCAGTCGCATTGCTCGAATCACTCTGGCAGAAATCAGCCACCCACGCGCAACAGGGCGCAGGCGATTTTACAGCTTCAGCTGCAGGCGCTGTCCTGCTCGATGATCTCCGCGCGCTGACGTTCACCGGTGCGGATGTCATTGCTTTCCTGCAGGGTTACTTTACCTGTGATTGTTCGAGCCTCACAGCGGAACGTCTGCAGAGTGCAGCAATCTGTAACCTGCAGGGACGGGTCGTGGCACACGGCTGGTGTTATCTCAGTGCAGATGATCAGGTCACCTGGCTCGTCCATCGCAGCCTTGAAGAAATACTGCTGCAATTCCTGCGACCTTATATTGCGTTTTCTAAAACTCAGATGGCGTCCCGGTCGGGCGATCATCTAATTCTCGGCTGTCTGGGCGGGGAGCCCACGACAACTGAGATTATGCCCGGCGGCGCCATCATCGTAGTCGATTCGACAACCGAACTGGAACGATTGCTGCAGGTGCATCCCATCGTCGACAGAAGCTGCTGGGATGCCTTCCTGATCGAGCATCGCATCCCGTGGATCTCGAGCGATTCCAGCGCCCGCTACCTCCCACAAATGCTCGGTCTGATCAGGCTGGGTGCCATCGATTTTGCGAAAGGCTGTTATCTGGGCCAGGAAGTCGTCGCCCGGGCTCAACATCGCGGGAAAGTGAAGCGAAGCTTACGAGCGCTCACCTGGACGGGTGGCAAGTCGCCCACCACCGGCGGCGAGATTCTCACCACTGACGGCAAAGCCGCAGGGGTCATCGTCCAGGTAACAGACACGCCACCGGGTTGTCTTGCCGTGATGCGCGAAGATGCGGTCCCGCCATTAACTCAGGCCGACAACGACATTCGATTCGCACTTCGAGATTCGGCTCAAGCCGATCTCGAGTGAACGCGTGATGTGATCATCACGTGATCAATGATCCTGCAATTGGGGATCATAGAGTAGTTGGATACTGGAGAAATCCAGTCTGCCAGCATCATGCAGTTGCTGGTGGACGCGGTAGAGGTTTTTTGCGAGTGCGCCCATCGGTACCGAGCTCAGCGAGTCTTCTGCCGTCGCCATCGCAAGCCCAAGATCCTTTGTCATCAGATCCACCAGAAAACCGCCTTCATAGCTTCGCGATGCCGGCACGCCATCCATGACTCCCGGGTACGGATTGTAGACGTTCAACGCCCAGTTGCCGCCTGAGGACTGCTGCATGATGTCTGATAGCACCGCGGGATCCAGACCGTTTTTCACGCCCAGCGAAAGCGCTTCGGCTGTGCCCGTCATCTGTATCGCGAGGAGCATGTTGTTACATATTTTGGCAATCTGGCCTGCGCCGTTGTCACCGGCATGGAAGATGTTACCGCCCATCACCTCCAGCAGAGGTCGGGCGCGAGTCAGCGCTGCTGCAGTCCCACCGACAATGAACGTCAGCGTCCCAGCTTCAGCGCCGCCCGTGCCCCCTGAGACTGGCGCATCGAGCATCTCAAGACCTTTATCCGCCGCCGCCTGACTGACTTGTCGCGCTGTTGCCGGATCGATGGTGCTGCAATCAATCAACAGCGTTTCCTCACCACAAGCGGCCAGCACGCCATCAGCTGCAAGGTAGAGACCCGCCACGTGGCGACCGGCCGGCAGCATGCTGATGAAGACGTCAACGTCCCGTGCTGCGGCTGCCGCCGACTCTTGCGCGTCCGCGCCGGTAATTGATTCGTTGAGCTCTGCGACGAGATCGAACACTTTCAGTGAATGGCCTGCGGCAACAAGGTTGCGTGCCATGTGTCCGCCCATGTTTCCCAGGCCGACAAATCCGATGGTGGTCATATGCAACTCCTAAAGATCGTGGGTCGTGTCTCAGTCAGGACGCAACCAAATCATGTAATGGGTTTTCCGGCCAGGGCTCAACGAAGTGACTGTCGACGTAATCATGTGGCAGAGACGTAAGGTCTCCGAACTGCCAGACAGGAGCATTGTCTTTTTCGATGAGCAGAGCACGCACTCCTTCCATAAAATCGTGATTATCCGCACAGTGAGTTGCCACAGTCATCTCCAGACGAAAACAATCCTCCAGGCTCAAGTCTGCCGAACGAATGAGTTGCTCGTGGACAATGCCCACCGAACTCGGGCAACCGCTCTCCATGCTCGCAAGCCCCTTATCGATCCAGGTCGATTGGCCTGTCAATGCGTGCATCTGCGCCATGACATTCGCTAACTCGGGTTGCAACGTCAACGTCTGCGGTATGTGATGAATATTGCCCCCAGCAATCTCGTCGGGCGCGAGCCCGCTGAGACAATTTGCTATGAGATCTGCATCCATCCCCGGTTCGCCTTGCAAGGCAAGTTCGAGTAATCGTTCAGGAAGCTGCGAGATCGCAGCAGCAGCTATCGCGTGCGTGCCCAGACCCATGGCAACAGCATCTGCTGCGTTGACGGCACTGCCGGTCATACCGAGAAACAAAGCAATGTGCTCAGGCAGATTTCGCAGCAACCAGGTCGCACCCGCATCCGGAAACAGTCCAATGCTCACTTCGGGCATTGCGATGCGGGTTCGTTCGGTGACTACCCGGATATTCGCTGCGCTGAACAGGCCAAGGCCACCACCCATCACAATACCGTGACCCAGCGCGATCACAGGTTTGCCATATGTGTGGATCAGATAGTCCAATCGGTATTCGCGCTCGAAGAAGTTGTATGGATAATCATCGACGCGTTCGCCACGGTGATGATTCTCCACCATCGCGTGGTAGAGCGCCTGCACATCACCACCCGCGCTGAATGCGCGATCACCGGCTGCGCTTAAGAGAACCGCCGCAACACGTTCATCGGTTTGCCAGGCTCTCAGCGCAGGATCGAGAATCTCGATCATGTCCAGGCTAAGCGAGTTGAGCGTCGACTCGGCATTGAGGCGTGCCTGTGCCAGGCACAGGCCGTCAGCCAGCTCATGTTCAAATAACTGAACGCAGGCTGAGTCGCTATTGATCGGCCGCACTTTCATTCAACCGTTTATCCATTCAGGCGCGCGCTTTTCGAAAAAAGCATTCACGCCCTCCTTTTGATCCTGCGAATCAAACAGCTTCACGAACGCCGCGCGCTCTGTAGCATAGGCCGCTTGAATGTTTCCGGACCGAGCCTGTTGGATCAAATTCTTGCACGCTGCCACGGCCGGTGGGCTTTGCTTGCCAACCGTTTGTGCAAGCGCAAGCGCCCGCCCGAATGCCTGACCTGTGTCCACAATTTCCTCGACCAGGCCAATTCGCTCGGCTGTCTGTGCATCGATACGCTCGCCACACAGAATCATTCTTTTAGCCCAGCCCTCGCCAACCAGCCAGGACAGGTTTTGCGTGCCACCACCACACGGGAGCAATCCAACCGTCGCTTCCGGCAGCGCAAGTTGCGCATGCGCATCAGCAATCCTGATATCACAAGCCAACGCACACTCCAAGCCGCCACCCATGGCGAAGCCGTTGATCGCCGCAATGGTCACGCCGCGATACGCCGCCAGTGTTTCAAATGCGGCGCCGAAATTTTCCGCCATCGCGGCGGCAACATCTTTGTCCCCGTCGGCAAAGAGCTTCAGGTCGGCACCTGCGGAAAAGAACTTCTCGCCGCTACCAGTGATGACAATCGAATACACATCCTTTGCCGAATTGCATTGTGAAACGATGTCCACAAGACCCGTCAGGCTTGCCTGATCCCAGGTATTTGCCGGCGGGTTTACGATGGTTACCACAGCGGTACTTTCACGCTGTTCAAGCTTAAGTTTCTCGGTGGGTGATTCAATCATCCGCAATGTCCTCCCGGGTTGGATAGAAGTATTTCAACACACGCTGAACCAATCTATGGGTTTTTCCCCGTGGGCCGCCAGATAAGAGTTGGCCTCGGCAAAGTGACCGCAGCCGAAGAAGCCACGATGCGCTGAAAGCGGCGATGGATGTGGTGCGCTCAAAACACAGTGCCTGCGACGATCCACGATCTGACCCTTTTTCTGCGCGTAGCTCCCCCACAGAAGAAAAACTACATGCTCGCGCTGCTCATTGAGCACGGCAACGATCCGGTCGGTAAACGCTTCCCAGCCGCGTCCCTGATGGGCGCCTGCCCGTCCGCGTTCAACGGTCAGCACGGCGTTGAGAAGCAACACGCCCTGCTGCGCCCACGGCTCCAGGCAGCCTCGAACATCATCAAGGTGATTTTCTGCATCCCCGAGCTCGGCATTGATCTCTTTGAATATATTGATCAGCGACGGCGGCTGGGGCGTGCCGGGCAGCACTGAAAAACACAGACCATGCGCCTGATTGGGACCGTGATAGGGGTCCTGACCGATGATGACAACTTTGACCTGTGCCACCGGAGTAAGATCGAGTGCTGCGAAGATCCTCTCACCGCTTGGATAAACAACTTTTCGGTGCTGTTTTTCTGCCTGCAGAAAATGCCGCAATTCGTTCATGTAGGGCTTGTCGAATTCAGCACGCAACAAGGCCTTCCACGAGTCTTCGAGTCGCAGTCGATCCTCAGCCATCACGTGGCCTCATGAGCGGGAACAGCAACACATCGCGAATCGATCCGACATCGGCAAACAACATCACCAGCCGATCGATGCCCACGCCTTCACCCGCAGTGGGCGGTAGACCGTACTCGAGTGCGGTTATGTAGTCCCGGTCGAAATGCATTGCCTCCTGATCACCTGCCGCATGCAACTCTGCCTGGGCTGCAAAGCGCATCGCCTGGTCTTCCGGATCGTTCAGTTCGGAAAACCCATTGGCGATTTCACGGCCACGAATGAACAATTCAAATCTGTCTGTGACAAGCGGGTTGTCGTCGTTGCGGCGGGACAGCGGGGAGACCTCCGCAGGATAATGAGTGATGAAAGTTGGCTCGAGCAGCTGGTCTTCCACGCGTGCTTCGAACATCTCCATCTGCAGCCTGCCAAGACCCCAGTCGTCTTCAGCGGTGCCCTTCATCGCGCTGAGTGCATCCCGCAGAGCTTTTTCATTCGTGACATCGTCTTCGCTCAATCCCGCGTACTGGACAATCGACTCTGCCATCGACATTCGCAGCGCTGGGATCGAAAAATCAATCGTGTCGCCCTGATAATCGATCTGCTGTGAGCCGGCCACCTTTTCAGCGATATGCCGCAACAGATCCTGCGTCAGATCGATGAGATCATTGTAGTCACGATACGCCCAGTAGAACTCGAGCATCGTAAATTCCGGATTGTGGCGGGTGGATAATCCCTCATTGCGGAAATTGCGATTTATTTCGAACACCCGTTCGAAGCCGCCAACAGTGAGTCGTTTGAGAAACAATTCCGGCGCGACTCGCAGATACAGATCCAGATCCAGCGCGTTGTGATGAGTCATGAAGGGCCTTGCAGCCGCACCACCTGGCAGCACATGCATCATAGGTGTTTCGACTTCGAGGAATTCCCGGGCAAGGAAAAATTCCCGGATAGCACTGACTACAGCCGAGCGAATCTGGAACACCCTGCGGGAGTCTTCATTCATGACCAGATCCAGGTAACGCTGCCGATACTTGGTTTCCACATCGGCCAAACCGTGATATTTCTCGGGCAACGGCCGCAACGTCTTGTTCAAAAGCACGATTTCCGTAGCCTGGACGGTCAGCTCACCTTTGTTGGTTCGCATCACAGTTCCGCGAATACCGACGATGTCGCCAATATCCCACAATTCGTTGAATTGATCGTAAGCCGGCTCACCTACTTCGTCGCGCCGGATATAGCACTGGATGCGGCCGCTGACATCCTGCAGGGTGACGAAGCTTGCTTTGCCCATGACCCGGCGCAACATGACTCGACCACTGACCGAGGTGGTAATTCCCTCAGCCTCGAGTGCCACCTTGTCCTTCTCGCCGTGCTCACCGTGCAGATCCCCCGCCAGCGCTTCACGGCGGAAATCGTTGGGATAGGCAGCACCAAGCGCGCGCCAGGCAGCGAGCTTTTCGCGCCGGGTTTTTACGATGTCATGTTCATCCGTCATGCGAGGATCCTAGATTGTTCTTGTCCGGAAAATTCACAAACCAGCCTTCAGGCTGGCTTCGATGAAATCATCCAGATCACCATCCAACACCGAATTCGGGTCGGTGCGTTCCACCTGCGTGCGTAAATCTTTCACCCGTGACTGATCCAGGACATAGCTGCGAATCTGACTGCCCCAGCCGATATCCGCCTTGTTGTCTTCGATGACCTGTTGCTCCGCGCGCCGTCGGAGCATCTCAAGTTCATAAAGTTTAGCCCGTAACTGTTTGAAAGCTTTATCTTTATTTTGATGCTGAGAACGCTCGCTCTGGCACTGCACAACTGTGTTCGTGGGCAGATGGGTCAGGCGCACCGCGGAATCCGTCCGATTGACGTGCTGGCCCCCTGCACCGCTCGCACGATAGGTGTCGACGCGAACATCGCCAGGATTGACGTCGATTTCTATATCATCCTCGATTTCCGGGGCGGCGAACACCGATGCGAATGAGGTGTGGCGGCGATTGCCGGAATCAAACGGCGATTTGCGCACGAGCCGATGCACGCCGGTTTCGGTGCGCAACCAGCCGAAGGCATAGTTTCCCGAGAACTGTACCGTGGCGCCTTTGATGCCAGCGACCTCGCCCGGTGAAAGTTCGATGATCTCCGTGTTAAAGCCGCGCTTTTCGCCCCACCGCAGGTACATTCGCAGTAACATCTCCGCCCAATCCTGTGCTTCTGTGCCACCGGATCCTGCCTGAATTTCCAAAAAAGCGTTGGCCTGGTCCATTGCCCCTTCAAACATCCGCTGGAACTCGAGCTTTGCCAGCGCAGAATCGAGTTTGCCCAGATCGTCACCGATAACGTCGAGAGCTTCCGCATCGACTTCTTCTGCTGCGAGCTCCGCGAGCTCCGCCAGATCATCGAGATTGGTCGCAAAAGAGGCGAGTACGGTCACAATCTGATCGAGACTGGCGCGTTCTCTATTGAGGTTCTGTGCTTTGTCCGGGTCATCCCAGACACCGGCATCGGCAAGTTCCAGTTCTACTTCAGCGAGCTTCTCTTTTTTTGCAGCAAAGTCAAAGGTACCCCCTGAGCGCAACATCGCGCTCACGTAGATCCTTGATCTGTTCCCGGATGGATGTGATTTCCGCCATAGTATTTCTTAGATTTGTTGCTTCAGATGTATTGCTTCAGGTGAACAACTTCAGCCGCTGCTGAGGGCCATTCACCGGCCTGCAAAAGCGCGCAAGTTTATG
>CBDUDJ010000056.1:0-8488 GCA_965365885.1 uncultured Gammaproteobacteria bacterium | reverse complement strand
GTGCCGTTGAGACTCAGACGGACAACTACTTCCACCTCTCCTGCCTGAGATAGCGTTTGCGCCGGGTTCATGCTTACCGCGTCATCCAACCGGATGGATCACGGAAAATCCACCGCCGGCCGCCGGACGACTGCGAATGGCATACCACCGCTCAGCGGTCGAGCGATGACGAACAACGTAGCACCATGAGGCACATCGCCAACCACCGCAATTGCAATATCCAGGCTGGGCGTCAGATTGCCCAAACGCTGCCGCGCTTCCTGCAGGCCGGCCCGCAGTCCTGCCCTCTGTGACGGATTGATGGCCCGCGATAGCGCTCGATTCAGATGGCCCACCGATGTGCGGTAATCGCCTGAGCGATATGCATCGATTGCATACATTTCAAGGACCAGCGGATGGTTCGGATCGCGCTCTAGAATGCGTTCGGCGATGCTCCGCGTAGCGCTGTCCACCTGGCCGCTCGCCGCCAGATAACGTGCCTGCAACCAGTAAAGGTCGATATTCGCATCGGTACCGAACTGCGCATATGACATCGCGAAGGCTTCGCTTGCACGTTGGTATTCGGCAAGTTGCAACTCGCTGTGACCCAGCAGATACCAGCTTTGCGCATCGGCCGGTTTGGCCACGACCCGCTCCCGTAATTTTTTCTGCCAGACCTGCAACTCCGCTTTGTCAGCTTCCGGATCGAGTCGCAACAGCGCTTCAGCTCCGAGCAGCGTGTCGGCTGCCGGATCTCCAAGCCCGTTGTAAATGAACAGCACGCCTGCAACCACCACCAGCACTGTCGCAACAACGCGGCCACGACCAAGCCGGGCATCCGTCGAATTCAGCGGCGCGGAATCCTCCGCGTAGTCCGCCAGCAGCGAGGAGCCGAGTTCAGCCTCCACCTGTTCGAGATCTTCGGCTGCGATCGTGCCGCCGTGGAGTTCATTGGCAATCTCGCCGAGGCGATCGCGATACAACGCTTTTACCGTTGCTTCGCGCGAAACCCGGGTGAGGCGCCGCGGGCTGCGTAGCAACGGCCAGGCGATAAAAGCAGCGGAGAGACACAGCAGTGCAGCGGCATATACCCAGAACATCTAGCGGTCGAGCTCCATTTGAGTGTCGGCGTCTTCGGTGTCCGCACCGGCGTCTTCGGTGTCCGCCGTACCGACGATCGCAGCGATCTGCCGTTGCTCAGACTCATTGAGCTGCACCGCATCTTTGCCACGCACCGTACGCAACAGGACGACTGCGCCGAACAACACAAAACCCAGCGGTGCCAGCCAGAGTATCCAGGTGCCTGGCTTGAACGGCGGCGAGTAAAGCACGAAGTCACCGTAGCGCTCCTGCAGAAAGTCCCGCACCTGATCATCACTGAAACCCTCTGTAACCACCAGGCGATGCACGGTGCGCCGCAGGTCACGCGCGATTGGCGCGTCCGAACCCGCAAGGTTGGTATTGAGACATTTCGGACAGCGGAACTCGTCGATGAGACCGCGGTAGCGCAGCTCGGTCTGCGAGTCCGGAAACTGATAGATGTCTACCTGCGCGGCAGCCCGGGCGGGCGAGCCGAAACTCAACAGCAGCACGGCAACGGCACAGATCAGGAGCAGCCGCAGGGTCATCACAGATCCGCGCTCAGCGAACCGACACCGACCTCCAGAGTCTCGAGTTGCGGCAGCAACTCATCACGCCAGACTCTGGGATTGATGTCGCCAACCCGTTTGTAGACGATCCGACCTTGCGCATCGAGCAGGAAACTCTCCGGCGCTCCATACACGCCCAATTCCACCCCAAGCCCACCGTCGAGATCCTGCAGAACAAAATCATATGGATTTCCGTAGTCGGCCAGCCAGCGCAGCGCCTTGGCGCGCTGATCTTTGTAGTTGATACCAACGATCCGCAGATCCGTCTCCCGGCGGATCCGCATGAGTTCTTCATGTTCCGCCTTGCAGGTTGGGCACCAGGTCGCCCAGACGTTGACCAGCACCGGCGTGCCCAACAGCGCTTGCCGATCGACCACGCGGGCAGGTTCGGCAAGCAGTGGGGCGGAAAACTCGGGGAAAGGTTTGTTGAGCAGCGCTGAAGGCAACTGGTGCGGATCGTTCAGTTCGAAACCGGCGTAGCCGAAGGCAATGATCGTAAGGAAGATCAGCAACGGCAGAAAAAGCCTTGCGCGATTCACGTCACCCCGCCGCGATCAAGTTCCGCGCAATCATGCGCTTGCGCAGGCGCCGGTACCGCGCATCAGCGATCGCAAGGCTCCCACCGAGCGCCATCAGGAGTCCACCCAGCCAGATCCAGCGGACAAACGGCTTGATCTGGATCCGCACTGCCCAATCGCCGTCACCGAGCGATTCACCCAGTGCGATGTACACATCCCGCAGTAATCCCGCGTCGATCGCCGCTTCGGTCATCACACTGCTGCTGGCAAGATATGAGCGTTTCTCGGGCTGCAAGGCAAAGCGGGTAGTCCCATCGCGGACGCTGAAGGTGCCACGCTGTGCCACGTAGTTCGGCCCGGAAACCTGTGCTGCGCCGTTGAATTCAAATTCCATAGTGCCGACCACGACAGTATCTCCAGGGCCCATCCGCAGGTCTTTTTCCACGGACAGCTGGCTGGTCAGGGCAACCCCCAACAGCGCCGCTGCAAAGCCGAAGTGTGCCAGCGACATGCCAACATAGGCCAGTGGAATCCGGGTTACACCCTTGCGCAGCCGGCCAGCGAGATCCAACAGATGACTGCCGACAATCCAGAACGCAAGCACCAACGTCAGCGCAATCTGCCAGCGCACAGCGCCGCTGGCCAGTAGCGGTACTGCGATACCAAGTACCACGCTCGCAGCAAGAACCCAGCGCAATTGGCGATAGGCCTGAACGACGGAGGTCCGCTTCCAGTTGAGCGCGGGAGCGATGCCGAGTGCTGCGGCCAGCACGAGCATCAGAGGTATAAAACCGGCGTTGAAATACGGCACCCCGACCGAAATTTTGTCACCACCGGTCACGGCCTCGTAAGCAAGCGGATAAAGGGTGCCAAGCAATACGAGCGCCATCGCGATGATCAGCAGAATGTTATTCAGAAGCAAAAAGGCTTCACGACTCAAAAATTGATAGCTGATCGAAGAGCGGATAACCGACGCCCGCGCAGCGTAGAGCAGGAGGGACCCGCCAACGACGACGAAGAGAAATACCAGTATGAAAATACCACGGGTCGGATCTACGGCGAACGCATGCACAGAGGTCAGCACGCCTGAGCGGACAATGAACGCACCCAGCAAGCTCAGCGAAAAGGTCGTGATCGCCAGGAGCAGCGTCCAACTTTTGAAGGCACCCCTTTTCTCCGTTACGGCCAGGCAGTGCACGAGTGCGGTGCCCGCAAGCCAGGGCATGAAGCTTGCGTTCTCAACCGGATCCCAGAACCACCAGCCGCCCCAACCCAGCTCGTAGTAAGCCCACCAGCTGCCAAGCGTAATGCCAAGCGTGAGGAAGGCCCAGGCAATGTTTGTCCAGGGCCGCGACCAGCGTGCCCACGCAGTATCCAGTCTGCCCGACAACAACGCAGCGATCGCGAATGAAAACGCGACGGAAAAGCCAACGTAGCCGGTGTAGAGCATCGGTGGATGCACGACGAGGCCGAAGTCCTGCAAGAGGGGATTGAGATCTGCACCTTCCGCTGGTGTCATCGGCACGAGGCGATCGAAGGGGTTACTGGTCCACAGCATGAAGCTGAGAAAACCAAAGCTGAGCAACCCCATGACACCGAGCACGCGGGCCAGGAACGTGTCCGGTAGATCCCGCCCCTTCACCGCAACAGCCAGCGTCCAGCCGCTCATGATGAGCGTCCATAACAGAAACGAGCCTTCGTGCGCGCCCCATACGGCGGAAAATTTGTAGTACCAGGGCAGCAGCGAATTGGAATTAGCTGCGACATAGGCGACGGAAAAATCGTCATTGACGAACGCATAGGTAAGCGTCGCATACGCAAGTGCAGTAAAGACAAACTGCGCCGCAACGAAACTTGGCGTAGCACCCATGAATCGCTGGTGACCGGATGCACCACCGGCGAGCCCGGAGAGGGTGAGAAGTGCGGAGAAGCCAAGCGCTATTACCAGCGCCAGGTGGCCAAGCTCAACGATCATAATTCAAGGGGTTCCTTGCGGTTCGGCTCTCCGGAGACATATCCGCGAGTTCCGGTGGCATGTAGTTCTCATCGTGCTTCGCGAGCACCTGACTGGCCTGGAAGACACCATCGGATCCCAATTGACCCTGCACCAGGATACCCTGCCCTTCGCGGAACAGATCCGGCAGGATACCACTGTAGTAGACGGTGAATTCTGCTCCCTCATAGTCGCTCAGGACAAACGAGACATCCAGGCCGTCCGCGCGCCGCGCCACGCTACCATCGAGCACCATTCCGCCTGCGCGAATCAGCGTGTCCGTCGGTGCGCCACCACTCACGACCTGATCCGGTGGATAAAACACATTCAGGTTCTCATTGAGCGCTACGAGTACGAGCGCAACGGAGATGCCTGCACCCACAAAGAGAAACGCGATAATGATGAGTCGATTCCGTCGTCTAGGTCTCACTTACCTGCCTGCTGAGCCTCGGTGGACTCTCTTGTTATAGAATTGCGTCTGTTGCCGCAGCTTGCGCCGTTTCATTGCGCCGGACTAGCGCCTGCGCCTCGCGCAGAAATCGTTTACGTGCCAGGCGTACACTCCACACGTTAGCCAGCACCACCGTGATTGTCGATGCGTATGCCAACCAGACGTACAGCCCATGCCCCCCCATCGCCAGAAAATCAGAGAACGATTCAAAACTCACAAGCGACCGCTCTGCACGAATTCCTGCACCCACTGCGTCGACCGTTCACGCTTGAGTATCTCCAGGCGCAGGCGACCGAGCAGATTGGCGCCAAACAGACAATACACGCCCAGCACATTCACCAATAGCGGTAGCCACATGACCATCGGCATGGTGGGTGCCTCGGTGAGCGTAAAGCTTGCCGGTTGGTGCAGCGTCAACCACCAATCGACAGAATACTTGATTATGGGGATGTTAATCGTTCCCACAAGAGCAAGCACCGCGCAGGCACGCCCGGCAGTTTCCTGCCGGGGGATCGCCTGACGCAGGGCGTACACGCCGAAATAGAGAAACAGCAGCACGAGCATTGAGGTCGTTCGCGCATCCCAGACCCACCAGGCACCCCAGGTTGGCCGGCCCCAGACCGCCCCGGTGAACAGAGAAAGTGCCGTCATCGACATACCGAACGGCACGATCGCGGTCAACACCATGTCGGCCAGCTTCATGCGCCAGACCAGTAGCATGAACCCGGCAACACCCATGACGATGTATGCCGACTGGGCCACAAGTGAAGTCGGCACATGGATGTACATGATCCGAAAGCTGTTGCCCTGCTGATAATCGGCAGGTGCGAAGGCAAGGCCCCACAGAGTCCCGGTGAGCAACGCCACCAGCGCCAGCCCACCAAATACCAACGGCCAGCGCCGACTCATCTCGAAGAACCAGCGCGGCGAACCCAATCGATGCCACAACTGCTTTATCCCCATCGTCTGCTTACCCATCGTCCACGAGCCATGGTTTACGATTGCTCCAACGCGATTTTCAAAGCGGCCTGGACCGCAAATGGGGTGACTGTCAAAGACACCATGCTTATCACGAGAAGCCAGTATATCTGCCCTGCAGTATCCATTCCCCCCATCTGTTGGAGAACGGCTCCGGCACCGAATATCAGAACAGGCACATATAAAGGCAGCACCAGCAGCGCCAGCAGCACACCACCACGGCGTAAGCCCACGGTCAGCGCAGCACCTATCGAGCCGATGAGACTCAGGGCCGGCGTGCCAACCAGCAACGTCGTCAGCAGAACGGGCAGAGCACTGCCCGGTAGATACAGGATCAACGCCGCCAGAGGTGCGAGAACCGTCATCGCCAGACCACTGAACAACCAGTGCGCTGCCACCTTGGCCAGAATGGGCAGAAAACCCGGTTGCCCGAGCAGTACAAGCTGCTCCAGCGTGCCGTCCTCGTAATCACGGCGGAAGAGTCCCTCGAGTGACAACAGATTCGCCAGCAACACCAGCACCCAGATGATGGCTGGGGCGTAGTCGCGCAGGGTATCACTGCCGCCACCGGTTCCAAGGGCAAACAGTGTGATGCCTAAGAAGAGAAACACCAGCGGATTTGCCACCTCTTCGAGGCTTTCGAACATCACGATGAACTCGCGCCGCAATTGGCCGTAGAAGAGCTTCATGAACCACCCAGACGCAGGGCAACCGTGTCGGCAAGTCCGAGGGGTTGATGAGTGGCACAGACAACCGCACCACCTTCTTCGCAATGCGCGTTGATCAGTTCACGTACGAGCGACCGGCCACTGTCATCCAGGGCAGTAAAGGGTTCGTCGAGCAACCACAGTGGCGCCTGACACACCAGCAGACGAGCCAGGCAGACGCGCCTGTGCTGCCCGGCCGAAAGATTCTGACAGCGCACGTCTTCATAGCCGCCCAGGCCAACCCGGGCGAGCGCAGCGATCGCAGAGTCGGCACTATCGGTCAGTGCCTGATACCAGCGGAGATTTTCCACTGGCGTCAGCAGCGCGCTGACCCCGGGTTTATGCCCGACGAAGAGCGTGGCCGCAGCAACGATCGAGCCTTCGTAGTCGGGGAACAGTCCTGTGATACAGCGCAGCAGCGTCGATTTGCCACTACCGTTGGGGCCCGTCAGCTCGACGCACTCACCCGGATGTACCTGCAGGGAAAGATGCGCAAAAAGTTCGCGCCCTTCTCTTTCACAGGCTACTTCCGTGATGTCGAGCAGTGGGCTAGCCATGCCCCGCAGGTTCGGTTACAGACAATTCAGCTGGACACCCGGCATCACGGCTCATCTGCCGAGCACCTGGTAGCACGGTTGATATTCGGCGGCCGCCAGTTTCATGCGACCCTGCTTGACGAATTTCTTCAACAAGCCGTCCAACGCATCAGTGAGTGAAGCATCCGCGCGCAGTTCGAAAGGACCTTTCTCACGGATCAACCTGATGCCATGTGCTTTCACATTTCCGGTCACGATCGCACTAAAGGCGCAGCGCAGGTTCGCTGCAAGTTCATGGGTGGGAAGATCGCGGCTCAACTGTAACGCAGCAACATTTTCGTGGCTCACCACAAACGGCTGCTGCTGCGCCTGCGGAACGTTGAGGAGCCAATTGAAGTAGTACGCATCACCATCCCGGCGGCGCTGCTTACGCACTTTGCGAACGGCAGCACCGATTACGCTGCCTACTTCAGCAGCGTCACCAGTGATGATCTTGTAGCGATGGACGATTTGATCACCAAGCGTCAATCGCAAAAAATCGTCGAGGTCGCGAAAATAGCCAGCACTCTGCTTTGGTCCGGTAAGTACAACAGGCATTTCAAGCCCGTCGTTGGCCGGATCCAGGAGCAGGCCCATCAGATACAAGATCTCCTCGACCGTCCCCACACCACCGGGAAATATCAGTATCGCGTGCCCCAGCCGGACGAAAGCTTCGAGCCGCTTTTCGATGTCAGGCAACACCACCAGATGGCTGACCATGGGATTTGGCGGTTCTGCTGCGATAATCCCCGGCTCGCTCAGTCCAATGTAGCGCGCTTTGCGCAGACGCTGTTTGGCATGGCCGACCGCAGCTCCCTTCATGGGTCCTTTCATCGCGCCGGGACCACAACCCGTGCAGATGTCCAGATTTCGCAATCCCAGGTGATAGCCAATCTCCTTGGTGTACTCGTATTCGAGTCGCGAGATCGAATGACCACCCCAGCAGACAACGGTGCGTGGCGGGATATCGGGATTCAATACCCGTGCGTGCTTGAGAATATTGAAGACTGCGTCGGTAATTCGTGCAGATGTTTCTGAATCGGCTGGTTCAGTGTCAGTCGCACCGCCAGCAAGCGCGGTTTCAGTGTGGACGATGTCTCTGAGCACAGCGAACAGATGCTGGCGTACGCCTTCGACCATGCGACCGTCGACAAATGCTGCTGCGGGGGCATTTTTGATGATCAGCTTCAAGCCTCGCGTACGCCTGACTATCTCTATGGAGAAATCGGCATATGCCTCGAAGATCTCCGCCGCATCATCAGAATCGCTACCGGTGTTGAGCACCGCAAGAGCACAGCTTCTGAACAGATCCAGCAGGTGGGTTTGCGTGGACGGAGTTGTCAGCGCTTCTACTTCCCGGCGCGACAGAAGCTCGAGCGTGCCACGCGGGCCCACTTGCGCGTCCATTTTTTCGAGTTTCTTTACCACCAATTTCTTTACCGCCAATGTCGAACGTCTCAGAAATCCATCGTGACACCGACGTACAGTTGTCTTGGCATCGCCGGAAAATACCGATATCTCTCGGGGTTGAACAACGTGTAGTCCGCGCGATCTGCGTACTCCTCATCGAGCAGGTTGACCACACGTGCAAACACGGCGGTCGAATCATTGATCGCATAGCGGCCACGCCAGTTGACC
>CBDUDJ010000055.1:0-8619 GCA_965365885.1 uncultured Gammaproteobacteria bacterium | reverse complement strand
TCCTTTGTGCTGGGTGAGGCCTACTGAGCTTCGTCAACCGCTCTGATTGCCGTGTGCAAGCCAGTGCGCGAGTTCGGGTTCCAACCGCTCTGCTGCGATCTCCTCGTAGTGCTGAATCTGGTCATCGCTGAATACCTCCAGCCAACGCTTGTTGGCACCGCGATGAAAGAATTTTGAATCGTCTTTCCACAGGCCATGCGTCGAACCCGGTGCCATGTGACTGGCGTTGGATTTCATCTCCTTGAACGACACGCCTTCGAGCAGGCTCGGCCACACGTCTTCATTCACAGGGATGTCGAGGAAGGCTGAAATTTTCCGCATCTCGCCATCGATATCCGCGAGCAGGTCGGCGAAGTGGACAAACAGGATGTTGTCGAGGTGCCGGAAGTCCCACCAGGATTGTGCATGGTACAGGTGCGACCAGAATGGGTAGCCGTCGGGTTCCCAGTCAAAAGAGCCACGATCCATCCACTCATCGAACGCAGGCCCGATGTCTGCCGGGGGATGCGGTAGCGTGGGTCCGACTCGATCGTCTGCGTTGTTGAGTTCATCGATAGACTCTGGATTCATGTTGTTCCAGTGATTCCACATGGACAGGAACACGTCGCGGCCATCACGGCCCACGAATATGTATTTCACGTTGGGGTAGTAGCGAGCGCCGTCCAGCGGGCAATGGGTCTTGATGTAGCGTCGGTTCTGCAACCCGTTGAGTTGCTCGATTACCTCATCAATCGGCGCAAAATTGGCGTCGATCCACGGCGTGAGATCATCCTGCGGTAGCGGTGGCTGGGGCTGCTGGAAGACGAGTGCTGCACAGATGCCCTGCATCCAGGTGGTGCCTGCTTTGTAGGATGTAGTGATGATGATATCGTCATCACGTGGTTCGAAAGCATCCCATCGAGCACTCGACATCACTGAGTTCTGGTAGTTTCGGGTTCTCTGCGGCATTGCCGTGGACGACATGTGTGGCTCTCCCTGTGGTAGACGTGGCCGAATTGAGGACGGAACATACGATGGATAACCGGTCCGGTTCAATAGCTGGATACTCGATCTCGTTTGGCAAAATGATTGAAATTAAGACGGTCCGCAATCAGCTCCGGGGATGGAGCCTGACCTGATGATGTACTTAACACCGGTGTTTCTGGGTTCCGTTGCGTTTGTGTTTCTGAACTTCGGTTTGCCGATCTACGCTAAGAGCCTTGGTGCGAATGCGATAGAGATTGGTGGGATGTACACGGCATTCACCTTGACGATGCTGGTAATTCGACCGATCGTGGGTTGGGCATTGGATCGCTACGGTCGACGCTGGTTTTTTACGTTTGCGTTTTTGTTCTACGCCCTGGCTATGTACACCTTCAGCGGTGCGAACTCACTGGGAGACTTCTACCTGGCCCGGTTTTTACAGGGTATCGGGGCGTCGCTGATGTGGGTGGCTGCACGTACGATCATTGCGGATCTGACCACGACCGGGGATCGTGGGCGGCAGATGGGGCGTCTTTCCAGCGTGTCGGTGCAGGGGGGCATGATGGGTGGGTTTTATGGCTTCACGTTGATTGGCATGCTGCCAATTGCCGAAGCGTGGCAGATTGCCTTCTCGGGATATGCGGTTGCGGCACTTGCTGGGTTCGTGCTTTCCGTGTGGCGCGTTAAAGAAACGGCCAGCCCAACTGATACAGTGCCGGGTGATCTGCCGCCGATTCGCCTTGAACCGCTTCTGCTCCGATTGCTATTGATCGTTGCGTTGTCGAATTTTGCCAGTGCCCTCATTGAACCGATCTATCTGATCTATCTGCAGGACAAGTTCGAACTTTCCATATGGTCGTTGGCGTTTGCATTTTTTCCTGCCGGAATCGTGTTCGCAATCCTGCCGAATTATTCGGGCCGCTGGGCAGACCGATATGGCCGCGCACCGTTGATCGCAACGGGAATAGCGATGGCTGGAGTCGTCTCGCTGTTACTGCCATGGATGCCGGGAATTATCTGGGTCGCCGTCGTCTACACCCTGTTTGCTGCAGGCTGGGCGACTGCCAGTCCTGCCGAGGATGCATTGCTTGGCGACATGACGGAAGAATCCAACCGCGGGAGGATTTTTGGCTATAAAGAGGCCGCGGCTGGTGTTGGTGCTGCGTTCGGCCCGCTCACTGGAGGACTGATTTACGAGTATCTGGCGGCTGAGTTGTCGTTCACCGTCAACGGTGTGTTGCTGATTCTTACCGCGACGTTGGTCTGGCGTTGGTTCGCCGGCGTCGCCAATCCGTCAAAACCGGTAATATCGTAATGGAGATGGAAATTGCCGGTCAGTCGATCGCCATCAGGACGGTGCCAATCCGTTTGGGCACCTGACCGACTGGAATTCGTGCAACTTCTGAGAGTCTGGCGGTATCGACCACATAGGTCGTGTTGTCGCCCGCGGCACCGATGTAGGCATATTTGCCGTCTGGTGTGAACGTGATCCATTCCGGGTGCTGGCCGACGAAAACGCGGCCGATTTCTTCGAGATCGGGCAGCGAGTGAACGTAGGCGTGACTGTAAACCTTGCTCGTCGACCACAGAGTTTTTCCGTCTGGCGAGACGGCAAGGCCGTGAGCCGGCGCGCCCTGGAGTCCGTCCATGTGAGCCACTTCACCTGGCACAGGGGGATGCTCGATGCGGGCGATCTCTTTTCGCTCCACGAAATCAACGACGGCGAACCCGTGAAGGCCAGAAAGCTGGACATAGATGTTCTTCGTGGATCCATCTGGATGAGTGTCGAAGGTCATGGGTCTTATGCCGGCGCCCATTACCAGCTTCCAGGCCAGTTCATCGCTGGCTGTATCGATGACATTGATTGTCCGGGTGTGAATCGAACCTGCGACCGCATGGCGACCGTCAGGGGTGACGTAGACGTTGTGAATGGCTCCGTCTACCGGCACCGTCTTTATGTTTGTCATCGATTTTGTGTCGATGATGTCCACCGCACCCGGCATCTCCATGATGCCGACGTAGACTTTACTGCCGTCCCTGCTGACTGCCACGTTGTTTGGCCGACCGCTGAGATGGATTCGACGCTTCACTCTGAGAGTGCGCGAATCCACGATATCGAGGCTGTGGCGGGATTCGTTGGAGAGATACAGTTGACTGCCGTCGGGTGCACCGGTTATGCCGTGCGGTATTTCGATGTCGTCGATGATCCCAACCACCCGGTTACTTGCCGGGTCTATGACGTAGGAGTCGCTGCCTGCCGCGTTGGTTTGAATGATTCGCGTCACCAGGTCAGCCGGTTCTCTGCGGCTGCTGTGGCCTGCCACCCAGTCGGCGAGAATCCGCCACTCCGGGTCGTCCTGGGTAGCGAAATGTTTGCCGCCGCCATGAAAGGGGTCACCACCGGCTTCCGGTGCGAGCGGGTGGGTCAGCAGTCGGCTTTGCAGGGGATCGGCGCCGGGTGCGACGAACGCGCTCGCTGAGGCAAAATTTATCTGCGACTGGGCTTCGCTCCAGAACAGAGCGTCCTCTTCCAGAGGTTGCAGACGAAACGCGCTGCTGCGCGTGTGACATTGGATACAGCGAACGTTGTTGTGTCGCTTGGCGAGAAAAATGGGCTGCACTTCATTCATGAAGTAGGCGAAATCGAGTTCGGTCGCCTGTTGTGCGGTTGCGACTTGCGAAATTGACGAAGCAATTCCGACACAGACCAACAACGTCGGGAATCTGATGTGACAGAACATAGCGAATCTCCTGAAAGTCCTCGTGTGTGCGGCTAGCCTTGCGGGACACCTGCCCGCAGGCGCGCTGACTTGATCGCGTCTTCTATCGATGGGTGAAATTCAGCGTAGTGGTGTGAGAGCCAGTCTTCGCCATAGTCATTTTGCGGATCGCGCACGACAGAATGATCATGCGTCGGATTCTGCCGGTTGTACTCGATAAGAATGCGCGGTCCATGGACGCGATAGTAGAACTTGCTATCGATTGCTAGCGGGCCACCCCAGGAGAACCACAGGTTTTTCCAGCCAGCCTGGTCGATCAGTTCGAGTTGGGCATCGGCACTATCGAAATCGGCGTTTCTGACGTATTCGGTCACCAGCACCCGCAGCAGGTACTTCTGACCGGCATTCAGCGAATTCGTCTGCAAGCCCTCATACTCGTTGAGACTCGCCCGGCGTCCCGGCCCTTCGAAGACATCAGCAGCAGCCTCTGCGTGAATCTTAGCCGTTTTCTGCTGCGTCACCGACAACGATTGCATGAATTCAATACCACGTGCGCCTTCGTGCGGCAGCGCCATCCAGCCCAGGAGCGAGCCGCTCGTGACCGAGGTGGGCGAACTGCCAAGGAACATGGGTGTGAAACCAACTCGCCCGGCAGAGACGGTGAAGTTCACAGCCAGATGATGCCCTGTCATCTTCCATCCCCAGTCTTTGTCAGCGGGATCGCCAAAGACCGCAACGGCGTAGTTCGCTGAACTTCTGTTCTCGGCCATTGCGACGCGAAATCGGTCTTCCTTGCCAGCCGGATCACTCTCGAGCCCCGCCTTCGCCTCCCGGCGCAGCACGTCGTCGAGCAGCATGATGCCCGCTGCCTTGGCGTAGCCCTGGCTCGACAACGATGCGCGCAAGAGGTTATGCGTAGCCAGGCGTTGTTCGTCGCTCATGTCCGCTAGAAGCAGACCCGCGGGCTCGGCCATCAACGTTGGCAGGTTCGACCAGGTTGCCCTCGCATCCGTGCCCAGCGGATACAGGGTAGTTTCACGTTGCGATGCGGTGAGTGAAGCGAGGAAAGCAGCAGCGGCTTCCTGCATCTGAACGCCGCTGCGAGCGTGCTGCGGAACCATCTGTGAAGCACCATCTGCCGTCACATGAAACGTGAGCAAGCCAATGCTCAGTAGAATCTTGAGTCGTGACATTTCCAATTCCCCCATTCTCGAGTTCCAGATGATATTCCCAAATTGGGACAAATTGGGGACATGCACTATCTGGAAATTGCTGACAGCCCGGGTGGTGGATGTCTCCATCATGAATACCGGAACGGAAGAATTTAGCCAGTTTGGTCGTAAGAGATATCCGGATGCTGCCTGTCCTGTTCTTTTGACCTACTATGGTTCGCTATGGCTGGCTTACCTGTAATTCCGATCGTCAATCTGCTCGTGGGCTTCATTCCTGTCGCGGTTGTTCTATTCATCATGTATCGGTGGTCGCTTGACGCGCGCGGTGGGTTGTATGCAAACGGCCGTATGTTGTTGCAGCTTCTCGCGATCGGTTATGTGCTCACCTACATATTCGAAACAGAGAATCCGTTGATCATCGTGCTGGTGATCGTGGTCATGATTGCGGTATCTGCGTGGATCGCGTTACGGCCGCTCGAGAAGACGTCTGCCAGGATCTATCTGATAACGCTGATTTCGATCGGGAGTAGCGGCTTGGCTGTCCTTGCGCTTGTCAGTCAGTTGATTCTGGAGATGCCGTCCTGGTTTGAACCTAGAATCGTCGTGCCGCTGGCTGGGATGATATTCGCCAACGCGATGAATACAGTCAGCCTGGCTGCGGAACGTATTGAGGCCGAACTTCAGAAAATATCGGATTTCACTCAGGCTCAGCGAATTGCACTGGACGCAGCACTCATCCCTCAAATCAACGGACTGCTCGCGGTAGGACTTGTGTCGCTCCCGGGCATGATGACGGGTCAGATTCTCTCAGGGGTTTCGCCGGTTGTCGCGGCGAGGTATCAGATCATGGTTATGTGCATGATCTTCGGTTCCGCTGGCCTGTCGACAATAATTTATCTCAAGCTGTGTCGTCCGCGGTGAACGGTCTCAGTTGATGTCGAGTTCTGCTTCGCAGCGTTCGATCCAGGCCCGCACTTTCGGCCTGGGGATGAGATCAAACCCGCCTTCCGCGGCAAGGCGCGTGTATGCGAGCAAAGCGATATCAGCGATGGTGAAACTCGAGGTGGCCAGCCATTGCGCACTTTGCAACGCGTTTTCAAGATGGTCGAGCGCCACCTCCCCGCGTGTAACTCGCCAGGGTTCCCGCTCCTGCGCAGACTTGCCGAGGTATTTCATCGCAAACCTGCAAACGGCCACGTAGGGTTCGTGGCTGTATTGTTCCCAGAACAACCACTCATTCACTTTTGCGAGATCATATGGGTCGTCTGGCAGGAGCGTTGAGCCGTTCGCCAGAAACTCGATGATGGCATTGGACTGGGTAAGCGTTCGACCGTCAGGCAGTACGATCACGGGCACCTGGCCCGCCGGATTGAGTGCCAGAAATTCTTCGCTCCGGGCCTCCTGCTTCTGGATATCGATCGGGATCCATTCGTAGGGGATTGAGAGGTAATCGGCTGTGTATTGCACTTTGAGACAATTACCCGAAATCGCATCACCGTAGACCTTCATGTCACAAGAACCTTGGCACCGCGTACCGGCTCACGCTTGAGCTCAACAAGTGCCCGATTGGCCTGCTGTAATGGAAACGTTTCGACTTCAGCAGTGATCGAAAACTCTGCCGCTGCCTGGAGGAATTCTGCGATGTCCAACCGCGTGATGTTCGCCACTGATTTGATTTCCCGCTCCATCCACAAGTGCTCATGATAGCTCAGCGACAAGAGTGCCTGTTTATCAATTTCCTCTTTACGAATGGCGTTGATGACCAGACGTCCGCCTGGTTTGAGATTTGCCATGGCTGCCACAACTGGCGTCCAGGCGGGTGTCGTATCTATGATGGCATCGAGCAGGTGAGGCGCGCGTTCACCGGTTTCTCCTGCCCAGACCGCGCCAAGCGACCGTGCATGAGCACGCGCGCCTTCGTCGCGTGCAAAGACGTAAATTTCACAATTCGGGTAACGTTGCTGGGCAAGTTGTGCCACCAGGTGCGCTGAACCCCCGAAACCGGTTAAGCCCAGCCGCTGACCGTCTTGCAGGCCGGTCAATTTGAGAGCTCTGTGACCGATGGCGCCCGCACACAACAGGGGAGCTGCCTGAACGTCGGTAAAAACTTCGGGAACGGCGAGCGCGTAGCCCGCCGGAACGGTCATCAGTTGAGCATAGCCGCCGTTCACGTCCCGTCCTGTGGCGACGAACCGCTCACTGAGGTTCTCGTCGTGGCCCCCTGATGATTGGTGGATCCAGCCCACCCCGACGCGGTCGTCAATATGATGTGTGCGAACGTTGTCACCGAGTTCGATCACCCGGCCGACAACCTCGTGACCTGGCACGACAGGCAGTTTCGGTGGTGGTGTTCGGCCTTCGATTTCGTCGAGTTCGGTATGGCATACACCGCAGGCGTGTACCTCAATGAGCACCTCACCCTTAGCGGGCTGCGGATCCGGAAGATCGACGAAATTCAGTGGCTCGTCTTCCTCGCTCAGATCTACGATGCGCTCCATGATCATCGCTTTCATGGCGCGAGCCTACCACTCGACCAGGATTCCGTCCGCCTGGCCGGCTGTGGGATTCGACTTCGTGAAGGTGGCTATCTGCGGTTGCGCCTGCGAGGGTTGTTCCGGGTTCGGCTACTGGTGTAGCCCTGCCAACCACGTTTGTTGTGCTTGGGTGGCCGCTCGATCGTCACGAATCGTGGCGCGCCATGGACTTGCGGTGGGGGCGCCACGGGCACATCCATGATGTTGGTGGCTGCAACTTCGATCAGTGATCCTTCCCCTGAAGGTGCGAACTGAGGGTTGCCGAAGTGCGTGACACCGCCTGCGCCCACCCAGCGGACGATACCGTCTGCCGAAGCAGCACCGGCGAACGTGATGCCGACTACTGCCAATAAGTAAAGATACTTTCTTAAACCCATGAACCCTGTCCCGCAAAAATGTGCTCTGTGTCACACTCTAGTCACGTCAGGGCGTTCAGATGTGCGATTTTGTGACCAAGTTCACAGGTTTTTGCAGGTTCCACAACCTGCTTGCATATGCCAAATTAACTCAAGGTCTGCAAGAATCGCCGTCATGAGTAATGAACAGGCAACTAAGTGCGCGAACTGCGGGACTCTCAAGGACGGAGAGTTCTGCGTAGCGTGCGGCCAGAACAGCCGGAACTACCTGCGGGCCGCGCACCGGATCATTGGTGATCTGCTCGGTGAAACTTTCGAATTCGACTCGCGACTCTTCCGCAGCCTCAGGTATCTGCTGTTCAAGCCGGGGTTTCTCACCAGCGAGTTTTCCCGTGGGCGCCGGGCGCAGTACGTATCTCCCGTCCGGCTCTATCTCGTTGTCAGCCTGTTGTTCTTTTTCACGCTCTCGATGTTCAACACAACTTCCTTACTGGTCGAGGGACTGGACCCTGATGCCGAAGCAGTCAGAGAACTCGATAAGGCACTGGCTCACATGTCGACTGAGCTCACAGACGCAGATATCGATGAGCTGAACAAGGTGATCGGTGGATCCAGCCGGGAGCAACTGCTGACGGTTCTCGAAGAGAAAGGCGTCGACACAGCAGAGATCGCCCAAAAGTTGGCAGACGCTCAGGCAGAACAGGATGCTGCAGAGATGACCCGCCAGGGACCAGCGACGCCGGAGGACGAACTGGACGCTGCCTTCGAAGCCCGCGTGGGGGAAAAATTGTTGGAACTGCTGTCTGACCCCGGCCGCGCGTACGAAGCGTTTCTGGGTAACCTGCCGTTGACGATGTTTCTGCTACTGCCATTT
>CBDUDJ010000054.1:0-8629 GCA_965365885.1 uncultured Gammaproteobacteria bacterium | reverse complement strand
GGGTCGAATCCCCAGGGACCTCGTTCGCCCTGAAAGGCAACAGTGCCATCCGACGCGATCAGATACAGTCGATCCGGCAACCCGCCATACGCGTTGGCGATCTCGTCTTCAACTTCATCCACCACGACCGGCATACGGATCTTGAGGTTGATGGCACAGGAGACTGCCACTTCAACGCGGCTATCTGTGTCCTCCGGGTCGTTGACCACAATGCCTTCATCGCGGTTGGGAGTGATCACCCAGCCTTCTTCGGGATGCGCTTCTCGAATGTAGACGACCACGAAAGTCACCTTGTCCTGCCAGGTTTCCCAAAGATCATGCAGAGCGCCCAACTGAGCGCGAAAGGGAGGTCAGGTGTAAGAGCCGAAGATCAGCGCGACTG
Source organism: uncultured Gammaproteobacteria bacterium (assembly GCA_965365885.1). Lineage (GTDB taxonomy): Bacteria > Pseudomonadota > Gammaproteobacteria > Pseudomonadales > Azotimanducaceae > SZUA-309. The sequence continues at coordinate 8,247 of CBDUDJ010000054.1, read as the reverse complement.
GTTTTTCGCGCGCAGCGTCGAGCAGGTTGAACCGCTGGCCGGTGATGATCTGCTGACCCGCGCTGAAGTCGTAGATCGGCGTGGAGAAATCGAAAGCTGCGCCGCCGGGGCTGACTTCCGGAGTCGACAGCGCTTCATGCCTGGGATCTGCCATTATCTCCATCGGGGTTTTCGGCGAATCTTCCGGCGTGATAGCGCGCCAGTCGAATCCCGCCAATCGGTCATCTTCTTTATCAGCCATTACTTGTGTCTCTGGTCAGCTCAATGACGGCCAATAATATACACCCGCCGTTACCCAGGATGTGACGTTCATCCACGCAAAACAATTTCGACCAAACTTTCTAGCGCAACCTGGCGCGCCGACCTGCCGCACGGACGGCCACCAGCGACCACATCGCTGATGGCAGCATATTGCTGGTCCAGGCTCTACAATGCTCGAACGACTGATAAGACAATCGGGAGAGGCAGATGGTGAAGCGACCATTCGAGATACAACGCCTTGATCATCTGGTTCTGCGCACGCGTGATATCGAGCGACTCGTCGCCTTCTACGAGGGCCTTGGCTGCTCGATTGTCAGAAAACTCGACGCCATGAGCATGTGCCAGATGCGGGCGGGCGATTCAATGATAGATATCGTGAGCATTCAGGAGGCCTCTACGCCAGCTGGGCAAGAACGAAATCTGGATCACTTCGCGATTCGGGTGGAGCCTTTTGACGAATCGGCCATACTCGCCTATTGCGAAGCGCACGCCATCGAATCTCAAGCTATGCCAATGTCACTGTTGGGTGCAGACGGTTACGGCCCCGCGATTTACATAACAGACCCCGACGGCAATCGTGTGGAGCTCAAAGGCCCGCCGGACGCGGATCAGACTCAGCAACGTAAATAACCGATTCGACCCAAGCAGGAAAGACGATGGAGAACACGTGGCTGACATGGGCAAAGCAACTTCAGGGCATTGCATCGACCGGTATTGCCTACAGTGAAGACCAATACGACACCATTCGTTACGAAGAGGTTGCCACCATCGCCAACGAGATGCTTGCAACGCTCGGCAATGTCCCCATCGACAAAATTCAAAACCTGGTCTCAGACTTTGCGCAGGGCTACGCCACTCCCAAAGTTGACGTGCGCGGGGCTGTGATCGAAGACAACAAAATCCTGCTCGTGCGCGAAGCGAGCGACGGGCTCTGGACGCTGCCTGGCGGATTCGCAGATATCGGCATCTCACCGAGCGAAAACGTCGTCAAAGAGATCTGGGAAGAAGCCGGTGTCCGGGTGAATGCACAAGGATTGTATGGGATTCGTCACAAGGCAAAGCACGACTACACGCCGGACGCGCGCGACTTTTATAAACTGTTTTTCATTTGTCAAAAGCTGGATGACGAACCACCCACTCCGGGACACGAAACTACACAAGTCGGCTTCTTCCCGCTGACTGCGTTACCAGCCCTGTCTACGGGCCGGGTGCTGGAGAAGGATCTGGTAGCCGCATTCGAATTCGCCGAGGATCCGCGGCGACTTACCCTATTCGATTAGTCGGCGAGCAGACAGGCAAAACCAGTCGCCCGCGCTCAGGTAAACCGCAGCCATCCACCGCAAATTTCCGACAATCTAAGATCTTTACCTATAATGTTTAGTTTGCCGAAATGATTTACATACGGGTTACTCCACTCAGGCTTGTGTTCCTCACTGTTGTGTTTTGCGCCAGTCATGGGCTAGCAGACGTCTCCGCAGACGCAGGCAGCGGCAATGCCGTGCCGACGGAAGAAAACGCAGACGACATCGGCGCTGCACTGAACCAACCCGCGATTCCCGTACCACCCCGCCCGGTTCAAACCGATGACAATCCACCACCCCTTGCGGACGTGCTGAACACCATCACGTCTTCTCTGGTTGGCACCGGTGACGGCCCCGTTATCGTGCTGCCCTACTTTGCAGAAACAGATCTCGACATCCTGCTCGATGGTCGGCTCGATGAAGCAGTCTGGCAGGAGGTGGCGGGGTACGACGATATGCTCGTCATCGATCCGGATACAATGCGAACCCCCCGTTACCGGACGCGCGCGCACTATCTGTACACCGACAAGGGAATGTACATCGGTGCGAAGATGGAACAGCCTCAGGAAACCCTGATTGCACGACTCTCCAGCCGCGACACTTTCATCAATCGTGACAGCTTCGGAGTAACTTTAGATACGTCCGGCGAAGGCCTCTACGGCTACTGGTTTGTCGTCAACCTCGGTGGCTCGGTGATGGATGGCACGGTGCTCCCGGAGCGTGCGTTCCAGCGGGAGTGGGACGGTCCCTGGCGGCGGGCGACCGCAGAGCTGGCCGATGGCTGGAGCACCGAGATGTTTCTACCCTGGTCGATGATGGCGATGCCGCGAATCGAAGGTCCCAGAGAAATCGGCTTCTGGTCAAATCGCAAAGTTGCTCATATCGATGAACGCTGGAGCACGCCAGCGCTGCCGTTCACCAGTGCCCGTTTCATGTCGGCACTGGGCACTTTTGAGATGGCAGAAATGAATCCGGCGCAGCAATTCGCGCTCTTTCCCTATACCAGCTATACCTACGACGACATCGCCGAAGAAGACGAATATCGCACGGGCCTTGATCTGTTCTGGCGGCCATCGTCGAATTTTCAGGTCACAGCGACACTGAATCCGGATTTCGGAGCCGTCGAATCAGACGACGTCGTAATCAATCTCACAGCCTTCGAAACCTTCTTCCCGGAGAAACGTCTGTTCTTCACGGAAGGCAACGAAATCTTTATCACCACCCCGCGCTCGCGTTCACGAAGCCGCAGTGCTTCATCCAGCGGTACGCGGCAGACAACATCCACCTTCAACCCAACACCCACCACACTCGTCAACACCCGCAGAATTGGCGGTGCGCCGAACCTGGTCGATGTGCCGGATGATGTGAGCCTCTCCGGTGTCGAGCAAGGCCGGCCAACGGAACTCATCGGCGCAGCCAAGGCCACGGGACAGATCGGCGGATTTCGCTACGGCGTGCTGACGGCGTTCGAAGACGATGTGCGGCGTACAGGCGAGCGTGATGACCCGGTCAGGCTGGAACAGGCCGGCCGCGATTTCGGTATCGCACGCCTGCTTTATGAGACGAGCGGCGAAGGCCGCCTATCTGCGGGTTACCTTGCAACCATAACCAAGCGCCCGGACTACGATGCAATCGTGCATGGCATTGATGCGCACGTACTGACACCGAGCGGCAAGCTCTCCTGGGATACGCAACTCGTTGCCAGCGATGTGGACGACGAGCTGGGATATGGCGCTTTCATGGACTTCAGCTATGTGCCGAACCGGGAGATTCGCCACAGGCTTCAGCTGGACTACTTCGATGACAAACTCGACATATCGGACCTCGGTTTCATTCGTCGCAATGATGCGCACGGGTTCATCTACAACCTCAGCACTAGCGTTTCCCAGGGATTGAAGCGACTGCGCAACAAACGTGGTTCGTACTTGCTGAGTGCCGAACGCAATGGCGACGGACAGCTGGTACGTGCGGGTGTGTTCTTCCGCAATCAGTGGACGTTCCTGAATCAAACAGAACTACGCACCGAATTCGACTACTTTCCCAAGCGCTGGGATGACCGCAACAGTCGGGATAACGGCACGTACAAAACCGAAGACAGATTCGTCGCGGAAGTCGGATTCGGTACCAACACGGGCAAGAAGCTCAGTTTCAGCACACTCGTCGGCGTACGACAGGAAGAACTTGGCGGCTGGACCCAACGGGCAGCCCTGGGGTTTACCTACAAACCCAACGATCGAGTGTCGCTGGATTTCGATGCAAACTACTTTCGCCGCGATGGCTGGCTGGTGTATCAGGAAGACAGAGACCTGACGACTTTCGCCGCTACCGATTGGCAACCACGACTCGCACTGGACGTATTCCTGTCGGCCCGCCAGCAGTTTCGACTTACGATGCAATGGGCTGGCATCCGGGCAGATGAGCAGGAGTTCTGGCGGGTCCCTTTAAGCGATGGCGAGCTCGAACGTCTCGCCAAGGACCCTGAGGCGCCGACCGATGACTTCACGATATCCCAGTTGACCGTACAATTGCGCTACCGTTGGGAGATCGCTCCGTTGTCAGAGTTGTTCGTGGTTTATACGCGCGGCAGCAATCTGGACAATCAGGTTTCAGACGGGTTCAGCGACCTGTTCCACGATGCGCTGATCACGCCGCTCATCGACGTGTTTGTTATCAAGCTGCGCTATCGATTCGGCACCTGATGCTAACAGCGTGTTCCGCAACACGCGCTCAGGAGTCTGCGCGGTAGAAAAGACTCCTAGTCTTCGATACCGAAGACTCTTTCTGAAAACCAGATGCCGGACTCGCAACTCACCACCGAATCGAAGATCGCCTGAGCTTCGATTCCTTCGGGACTGCTCGAGTAGGCATCCAGGCCATTGCCCCAAATTGCCAGGTTCGGTGAAACACCCAACCAGACGAAATCGAATTCTGTGGTAGCCCGCACCGGAGTGAGTACGAAGACCTGATAGCGGTTGAGGTCGACATTGTTGATAGCCGTAACTTTCTGCGTCCAGATTTCTATCGTCGCATCCAGGTCGACTCTGTTTTTACCCTCTAAATAGGTGCATCCAAAAGATTCCACTACAGTCGGCGACGCGCCATAGGCAATCGAAGCAGTAACTCCCAGACACGCTCCCAGAAACCAAGTCAGTAATTTCATGCGTTGAGTCCCATTGAAAAACATACCGTGCGAACGCTGCTGCCAGCCTCCCCCCTTTGAATTGTCTGACAAAGCAGCGAGCGTTTCCAGTGCCAGGAACACCGGTCGTTAGCAGGACGCGGCTACGGGCACCACGTAGCCAGCACGCGCTTTGCAAGCGCAAGGTGCGTTACAGTGCAGCATTTCATACCTTCGGAGAATTAGGTGCAATTTCTGCAGAGACAGAGAAAATTATGTCCGCTTGTCATCGTGGTTGTTGCGTTCCAGTTCGGTGCTGCTGCAGCGGCTGAGGAAGCCACAACAGTCTATGTCACTGACGAGCTACGCCTTGGGCTGTACCCCGGCGAGATGACGACAGGATCGCCGTCCAAAACGTTGCTGAGCGGGGCAAAACTGGACATCCTCGAGCGTTCCATGATGTCTCTCCAGGTGCGCACGGAGCAGGGCGACATCGGTTGGGTGAAATCCGGCTACACAGTGACCGTGGAACCTGCACGACGCAGAATAATCGCTCTTGCCGCCGACAATGCCCGGATGGAGACTGCTCTGAGCGCTGCCGGTAAAGCGGAGGAAGCTGCGAGCGATCGAATCGAAGACCTCGAAGCGCAAATCACGACAGCCAACAACGGAATTCGCGATCTCCCTGCACTTGAAGAAGCCAATGCAGCACTGCGCGCACAACTCGCAGCACAGGGCACAAACGTCGTCTGGTACTGGCTGGTAGCGGCCGCAATCGTGGCGCTGGCTATAGGCTGGGCTGCGGGTTACCTATGGCTCGACCGACGTGTTCGAAGCCAGTTTGGTGGCGTCCGGGTGTACTGATGCTAGCGGATTTCGAACGCTATCCGCTGACGTTTGGCCCATCGCCAATCGAACAGCTGCCGCGCCTGTCGGCGGCGTTGGATAACCGGGTAGAACTTTACGCGAAACGCGAGGACTGTAACTCCGGCCTTGCGTTTGGCGGCAACAAACTTCGTAAACTCGAATACATTGTTCCCGATGCCATTGCCAGCGGCGCCGACACGCTCGTCACAATTGGCGGTATCCAATCCAATCACACGCGTCTCGTGGCCGCCACGGCCGCAAAAATCGGCATGAAATGTCGTCTCATCCAGGAGAACTGGGTCCCACAACAAGATGACCTGTACGACCGTGTCGGTAATATTCTGCTCTCCCGGGTGCTCGGCGCCGACGTCGAACTGGCCGATGCGGGCTTTGACATCGGCATACGCTCGAGTTGGCAAGCCGCGATCGAAGATGTAAAAGCACAAGGCGGCCGTCCCTATCCAATTCCGGCTGGCGCATCGGTACACAAATTCGGGGGACTCGGATTCGTCGGCTTTGCAGATGAGGTTCGCATCCAGGAAGAAGCACTTGGCTTCACTTTCGACTACATCGTCGTCTGCACGGTAACCGGCTCCACGCACGCCGGGATGGTCGTGGGATTTGCCCAGGATGGTCGATCTCGTAACGTCATCGGCATCGATGCTTCCGGCACGCCGGATCAGACCTTCGCGCAGGTTCTCGACATCGCTCAGAATACGGCCAACCTGGTGGGTCTAAAGCAAGCGATTACCGCAGACGATGTAATTCTCAAGTGCGACTACGCCTACCCTGCTTACGGAATTCCATCCGCCGAGACCAATGCGGCAATCCGTCTATGCGCCCGCACCGAGGGCATGTTGACGGACCCTGTCTATGAGGGTAAATCCATGCAGGGTCTGCTCGATCTGGTCCGCAAAGACTTCTTCCCAACCGGGGCGAAAGTTCTCTACGTCCATCTCGGCGGTGTGCCGGCCATCAACGCGTACAGTGAAACGTACCGCAACGGTTGAGACCAACGCGGGCGCTTCTTCGAGTCCGATCTTCTGACCCGATCAAGCCTGCCAGATGGTCCAGATTCCAACCAGAACAAATCCTATTCCAGCAACATACGAAATATATTTCGGATCGATGTACTGCGCCATCGTGCCACCCACCGCCACGCCGACTGCCGAGGACAGAATGAGTGCCAGAGAAGCACCCACAAAAACCGTAACCAGATTCGTCGAAGAACTGGATGCGAACAACATCGTCGCGAGTTGAGTTTTGTCGCCGAGTTCGGCAAGAAATACAGTTCCAAATACGGTGAACAGCAATTTGAATTCCATAACGTCAGCGCCTTAACAGTGAAGGGGGTATTGGAAAATCAACGACCAATCGCGGCCTGGTCCATCTCCGAAGCCAGCTGGAAATCCAGAGCAGACAGACCACCTGCATCGTGCGTGGTTAAATCTACGACAACGGTACGATAAACGTTGAACCACTCAGGATGATGGTTCATTCGCTCCGCAATCACCGCAACCTTCGACATAAAACCAAACGCTTCTTCAAAATCGGAAAACTGGTATGTCTTGTGCAGCTTTAGATTGTCTGCTGCAATTTCCCAGGGTATCGCAGCCTGATCGTTCAGCAGATTCAGCTCAGATTGGATTTCATCGGCGGTGAGTGCGGGCGTTGCCATCAATTCTCCCCGGCTGATTGGCGAACCGAAGGTACCCGCGATGTGTCAAAAACACAAACCGCGAAGCCTGTCATTGCGCTAGTTCAACAGGTCAATGATGCGTGAATATTTGATGATGAACTCCCGTCTGGTGTCATCGCCAGGAAAGTCTTCGTCATTCGAAAGCTCGTTGTAGACGATATACAAACCGGCGTTGGCAGACTGCAGCCAGGAAAACCGGATATTCGATGCGACCGAGTCGTCACGATCGTCATATTGAATCAAGGTCTCCAGAGCGATCTTCGGCGTGAAGGAATAGGAAAGCCGCAACTGACCCACGTTCACTTCGAAGTCACCATCAGGTGTGTCCAGATCTATGTCGTTGTAGTTCCAGGACAACTCCGTAGTGAATGTTTCACTGATTCGATAGCGAATCGTAGGTTGCAATGACAGACGATCACCACTGAAAAAACCACCAGCACGCACGTTGACGTCCAGGCTCAGCGGAGCACCCTGATTGGTATTGAACGCCAGTTGCAGTTCTTTGTTGTCATATTCACCGAGAGGCACGAAAACGCCGTCGATAATTTCAAACGACGTCCGCACATCCTCGTGAGTGAAGTTCACTGCGGTGGACGCCCCTATCCCTGAGCGCCATTCCCAGTGGTTGTCGATGTGGAGGAAACCCGTTTCATAGTTACCTTCAAAATCCCAGAAACCCCGATAGGAAACGTGCGGTCGCAGCTCGAGCAGACCCCACAAATTCTCTGGCCGGAACCGCCGTTGAGAACGAAACGAGAATTTTCGATAGTCAGTTCGGGAGAGGAAGCCAACTTCAGGATTGAAGTCTTCACCTACCTCCGAATACGCCATGTTGTTCGACCACGCTTCCGAATCGTATTGGCCTCGCAGCAGAAGGGAGTGATCCTTGCCATCGCGGTCGGGTGTATCAGTTTTCGCGATGTATCCGGAAATGAGCCCATCTTCACCGATGCCAAGGCGACCGTCGATGGCGTAGGTGCGGTTGTAGTCATCGCTGTCAT
>CBDUDJ010000053.1:0-8632 GCA_965365885.1 uncultured Gammaproteobacteria bacterium | reverse complement strand
GGCGCAATTCCCGATACGGCCCGCAAAGTGCAGGACGATGCGGCTATTGGCAAGGCAGTCAAAGACCAGGCAACAACAGAGAACAGCGGCATCCCTGGTCGCACTGCTAACTGCCACATGGTTTGGCCGCTTGCAGAGTCGCCCGGTGCGCGAGCTGGTTCGAGTGACCGTTGCGTCGCGCGCAGGTGACTACTCCGCTCGAGCGGAGAAGTTCAGCGATGACGAGCTCGGCTCTCTCACCGACGCTTTCAATCAGATGCTGGAGGAAATAGAACAGCGGGAACGTGCCCTGTACCAGGCGCGGGACAAACTGGAAGAGCGTGTTGCGGAACGCACTGCGGATCTCGCAAACTCCCGTGCGGAGCTCGAAGTAGCCAAGGATACAGCGGAGCGGGCCAATCAGGCGAAGAGTGATTTCCTCGCCAACATGAGTCATGAAATCCGCACTCCCATGAATGGAATTATAGGCATGTCGGAGCTGCTTTCCGCCACCAGACTGACGCAAGAGCAGACTGAACAGCTGACTATGATCCAGGATTCCGCTCGTGCGCTGTTGCATCTGCTCAACGATATCCTCGATTTTTCTAAGATCGAAGCGGCCAGGATGGAACTTGATCTGATCGAATTCAGCATCAACACCTGTGTCGGCGACTCGGCCAAGCTGCTGGCCACCCGCGCAGCGGAAAAAGGTATTGAGCTTGCCTGCCGGATTGCACCGGATATTCCAGATCAACTCGTCGGCGATCCCGCCCGGCTGCGCCAGATTCTGCTCAATCTCGCTGGCAACGCGATCAAGTTTACCGAAGAGGGCGAAGTCGTCATCGACGTGACTCTCGTCCAGATAGGCGAGCCGACGGGTGGCTTGCAACTCCAGTTTGCTGTGCGCGATACAGGAATTGGTGTTTCCCCGGCGGCACAAGCCGGGATTTTCGACCCCTTCAACCAGGCGGACATGTCTGTAACGCGTCGCTACGGTGGCACTGGATTGGGGCTCACGATCTCTTCGCAACTTGTAGCCATGATGGGCGGCAGAATGTGGCTCACGAGCGAGGAGGGCGCAGGCTCAACGTTTTACTTTACAGCGGAATTTCCGGTTGTGACGGAACAGAGGGCGAGGGTGCCCGCCCAGCTCGATGCGCTCGAGAACCTGCCGGTCCTTGTGGTCGACGATAATGCCACCAATCGCTTCATTTTTGAGGAGACACTCAGTGCCTGGAAGATGGCACCCACTGCAACTGATAGTGTGGCGAATGCGCTGGTCGCTCTGCGTGAAGCACAGCAGGCAGGCAACCCGATCAAACTGGCCTTCGTTGACGTCATGATGCCTGATGAGGATGGTTTTACGTTCCTGGAAAAAATGAACGCCGATCCAGCGCTGGAGTCGCCAATCATCATCATGGCCTCGTCGAGTGCTGCACCCGAGGAGCGCGAGCGTGCGGCGAGTTTGGGTGCGGTGCGCTATCTTGTGAAGCCCGTCGTGCAGTCGGAGCTTCTCAACGCGGTGATGGAAGTTTTCAGCGACCCCGAGTCCATCCAGGTCGAGACCAGCGTACAGGAGGTAGAACACGCCACAGGATTGCAAATCCTGCTGGCGGAAGATGGCATCATCAACCAACGTGTTGCAGTGGGCTTGTTGACAAACTGGGGTCACGAGGTGCGGGTTGCCAATGATGGACGCGAGGCGCTCGAGGCTCTTGCTCAGCAGGCGTACGACGTCGTGCTGATGGACGTGCACATGCCGAACATGGATGGGTTGGAAGCCACAGCGGAAATTCGGCGCACGGAATCAGCGTCAGATCGGCACACGCCAATCATAGCGATGACCGCAAGCGCCATGAAAGGCGATCGCGAGCGATTCCTTGCGGCTGGTATGGACGACTACATTTCCAAACCTTTCGAACCTCCGGTGCTGCGCGAGCTTGTTAACGAGTATGCGCCAGGCGGTGATGGCCGGGTGGTTGACGCATCTTCGGCTGGCGACACGCCGGACGCTCAGGTGGTGTTCGATCTGAATGAAGCCGAACAACGTATCCCCGGCGGTCGCGAGGGTGTGCGAAATATGGCCAGTGGACTTCTCGACGAGTGCAATGGTTTGACAGACAGCATCCGAGAGGCGTTGGCAGACGGCGACGTTACCGGCATTCATCGCGCGGCGCACACATTGAAAGGCTCGGCAGCACTCTTTGGTGCGAAGCGTCTCACACAAGCCGCATTGGCAATAGAGAGCATGGGCAGTAGCGGAGAGCTTGAGGGGATCGAGGCCGGACTCGAGCATCTACAACGTGAGCTTGCGCTGTTCGCTGATGCGCTTGCAACAATCACGGGATCGGAAAGCTAAATGGATATCAGAACAAAACTGGTGTTAGCTCTGGTGTCTTCAGCATTGCTGAGCATGGCGCTGCTCGGTTACCTCACCTATCTGCTCTCTTTCGACCTGTTTCTGCAGAATTCGAGCCGTCAGCTTGCCGCGATTGCATCGAGCAAAGCGAGGGAATTCGATCACCTGATCGGTGATTGGCGGGCAGATGTGCGGCGACTTGTGCAGCAGGACGAACTGCGTGCAGCGGTCGATTTATCTCAACGTGAGCCCGGTAGCTCCGAATCGCGGGTACGTTTGCTCGAGGCCGCATCTGCGGCAAACCCGGCCGTCAGCTGGGTGAGTGTATACGCTGCGGGCGGCACGCGATTGTTGACCACGAACACTGACCTGGCACCGATGTCGATTCCGGATTCTGGTGACGAGGTGCGCTTTGCAGGTGCCCGTCTTACGCCAGGTGGTGATGTCGGTATTGTCCTCATGGCGCCATTTGATTCCCGCGTGGTGCTGGTTGGTTTCGATGTTGCAGCGCTGAGCGCCATCACCAGTGACCGTACCGGCCTTGGAGCGACAGGCGAGTCGCTGCTGGCGACTTCATCCTGGATCAGCGCAGGTGGTCGGCCGGTTAGCGGTTATCTGGTGATCAACCCATCGGCGGACGTCGCGGCAGTGGCCGGGTCCGGCAGTCTGGCTCAGGCACCGACTATCCTCGCGGATGCGTTCGCCGCGGGAGACACAGACTTCAAGGAAAGTGACTTTCGTGGCACACCGATTGTTGCCAGCACGCGCACGCTGCAGATCTTCGGCTGGAAAATGGTAGTCAAAGTCGATGCGAGTGAAGAGATCAGTCGGGTCGACGAATTGCTCAGTCAGATGCGCAGTCTTGGCCTGTCACTGGGTGCGCTCGTCATCTTCGGCGGCATTTTCTTCGGCATCTACCTCGCACGCCGGATCAGAAAACTTGCTGATACCGTTGAGCGTATCCGTCAAGGTGAGCTCGATCTTCGCTTGGAGGTGGAAGGTACAGACGAAGTGGCTCTGCTTGCGAGGTCCGTGAATGAATTCATGGACCAGCTGGATCGCTCGAGTGATATCTTTCAGCTCGGTGCCTTGCGAGTGCTGGTAGTCGAGAACAACGCGACCAATCGTCACCTGCTCAACGAATTGCTGACGAACTGGCGCATGCAGGCAATTGTGGTCGGCGATGGAGCATCCGCGTTGGCAGCGATCGAGGAGGCTGAACGGGTCGGTGAACCTATCCAACTGATGGTATTGGATGAAAATCTGCGAGAAATTAACGGTGTGCAGCTGGTAGAACGGTTTGCCGAGATCGAAGACAGCTCCCGCTGTCCCATCATCATGTTAGCCGATGACCCATCAAGCGTGGACAAAGATGCGCTCAGAAAAATGGGTGTAGGCCAGGTAGTGGCAAGACCGCTGATTGCCTCGGATCTGATGGAGGCGATTCTGGAAGAGATGGGAGTGTCGACGATGGCGATGGAGTCGATGTCCGACGTGCTTCTGACCAAAGTGACACCACACGAGATTCTGCTTGCCGAGGACAGCAGGATCATCCAGCGTGTCACTGCGGGGTTTTTAGAAAAATGGGGGCATTCGGTGACCATTGCAGAAAACGGGCGGCTGGCGGTGGAAGCCAATCGGCAGAAGGATTTTGACCTTATTCTGATGGATCTGGAGATGCCGGAGATGAACGGCTGCGATGCCACGCTCGCTATTCGCCGCGACGAATCAGAGGGTCAGAAACGCACGCCAATCGTTGCACTGACCGCTAAGGCGACCAAAGAGGATCGGGAAGAATGTATGGCTGCTGGAATGGACGAATACGTATCCAAGCCAATAGATCCAAAAGTACTCTACCGTCTCGTCGATTCCTATCCTGTGGCAACGCAGGAGACCAGCATGCCACCTGACGGATCGCACCACGGCGACGAAAAGGAGAGCCCGGTCGACTGGCAGATTGCCCGCTCGCTTACTGGTGGCGATGAGGGTTTGCTGGATGAACTCATCGAGCTGTTTCCAGTGGAGAGCAGCAAGCACCTGGACAACGTTCGAGCCGGAATCGAAACAGGCGATGTGGACCTGCTGACTCGAGGTGCTCACTCACTGAAGAGCGCAGCTGGGTTCTTCGGTGCAGTGACACTAATCGCGTGTGCGCTGGAAGTGGAGGATCTAGGTCGTGCTTCTAGCATCACTGAAGCTGCCGAGCGCCTGGCAACTCTGGAGGCGGAGACTTCGCGGCTGACAGCAGCACTCCAGTTGGCCCGCCCGCCCGCATAACGTTGCGATTAAACGTGAGGCGAAAACAATGAAAGACAGCGAAAGCCCCAAATTGATGCGCCCGACGTTTCTCGTGGTCGATGACGATCCTATGGTGCGCAAGCTTGTTTCTCGCGGGCTTGCCTCGCTTGAGCCGGAGGCAGTTCTGGAGGTCGAAGATGGATTAGAGGCTCAGCAGGTGCTGCGCGACAAATCCGTTGACGTCGTCATCACCGACGTGTTGATGCCAAATATGGATGGTCGGGAGCTGATGAAGTGGGCCCAGGAACACTGCCCGGAGCCTCTGTGGATAGTGCTCTCCGGTCTCGATACTTTCGATGCCGCAGTCGATGCACTGCACCTGGGTGCGTTCGATTATCTGGCCAAACCGCCTGAAGTTGAGCGCGTACGGATAGCGGTGCGCAACGCCCTGGATCAGCTGGAATTGATGCGCGATCGCAAACGCCTTTACCGGGAACTCGAACAAAGCAACACACTGCTCGGCGAGAAGGTGGCTCAGCTCGAGGAGTTGTGTCGCATGCTGGAGGATCAAGCCGAGGTGATCAATGCGGATCTCGCTCGTGCAGAAGTGATTCAGCGTGCGCTGTTACCGCAGGTTCCACCGAAACTCGGCCACTGGTGCGTGGAAAGCTTGTACCGCTCGGGTAGCTACGTCGGTGGCGATTTTTATGACATTGTGGTTCTCGACAACCGCTATGTCGGTTTGGTGATTGCGGATGCCGCTGGCCATGGCGTTGCCGCTGCCATGCTTTCGGTGCTGTTTAAGCATCGGCTGCAATTGTGGGATGAAGAGACCCACAAGCCGCTCATGCCGAAAGAGGTGTTGCGTCTTCTTAATCAGGCGCTTTACGCGGACCTTACGGCGCCTGGTGCGTTCATTACAGCAGCGTATCTGCTGCTTGATCGGCGCTCGGGAAATCTGCGTATCGCTTCGGCCGGACATCCGCCGTGTATATGGACGAACCCCGCGGGGCAGTTCCGGTTGCTGGAGCGCTCGGGACCCGCATTGGGGCTGGAGGCGGACCCAAGGTACAAGGAAACGAGCCTCGATCTGGAGGACGGCGACCGGGTTCTGCTTTATACCGACGGAGTGCTGGAAGGGGGGGCGGCGTCACTTACAGCCCAAGACCTTGCCGCTGCGCTGATCCACTCCGAGCCTGATCGCGCACAGATACTCAGGGGCTTCTATGACACGGCGACCCATGAGGCCACGGATGACCGCGATGACATTACGATGATTCTGCTGGAGCGCGGCGAGGGTGCGAGTCGTTTCGACGACATCGCCCAACCTCGTTCGCAACCAGCGCAAGCGCCGTCACCTGCATCGCAGGTCAAACTGCTGCAGGGCGTATTGGATCGACGGGCTTACATGAGCATCGCTGGTACGGGTACCTGGATGCGCAGTCCGATATTCTTTGAATCGGCAGTGAAACTTCTCAAGCGATGCAAAAGCCTGACCATTGACCTTGGTGCATGTGAGTATCTCGACAGCACGTTTCTCGGCACCCTGCACGAGATCGTCATGTCCAAACCGGATTCTGTACAGCTGCAAAGGGTGCGGCCCAATATTCGGGCGTTGTTTGAGGAACTCAGCATGCAGGGTGTGCTGAACCATGCAGTTCTCACTACCGAACCACTGCCGCAGGAGATGGAACCGTTAAAGCGTGCCGAAGAGGATTCCACGCAACAGGCGCAGCGTGTGCTCAAAGCTCATGAGATTCTTGCATCGCTCAGCGATGAAAATAGGGAGCAGTTCCGCGATGTGGTTGAATCCATGCGCGCGGACATCAGCGCGGCGGAGGACGGCTAGAGCGCGCCTGGCGGGCGGCAATAGCGGTGATGGTCGAAATAATCCCTTACCTGACACTCTTTGGGGGCCTCGCCTACCTGCTTCTCGGAGGTGACCTGCTGGTTCGTGGTGCGATCGGATTTGCCCGTCGGGCAGGAATTTCGCCGATGCTTGCCGGGTTGACCATCGTGGCCATGGGAACTTCGGCGCCGGAACTCATGGTATCGATGTATTCCGCCCTATCGGGCTTTCCGGCGATCGCGCTGGGTAACGTCATCGGCAGCAATGTCGCCAATGTACTTCTGGTGCTGGGCGTTCCCGTCCTGATCGCCCCGATCAATTGCGCCGAACCAGGCGTCCGAGCGCAGGGGCTGTTCATGCTGGGAGTCACCGTGTTGTTCATCGGATTGTGCTCGCTGGGTGAGCTCACCCGCGCGCACGGATTGTTCCTCCTGGGATTGCTGGTTGCCGGGACCTGGCTTGCGCTGCGTGGGCAGTTCAGCATGCCGGGCTTCGATTCCGAAGAGGCGCAGGAGCAACTCACCCTGGAGTTGGGCATACCGCAGGAATCCTGGGAGATCGCGCTTCTCTCAACACTCGGGATTGTCATGCTGCCGCTTGGTGCAGACCTGACCGTGGACGGTTCGGTTGAGATCGCAGGCTCTCTCGGCGTGCCGGAGGCTGTGATCGGTGCCAGCATGGTGGCAATTGGCACGTCGTTGCCTGAGTTGTCGACGACCGTCATTGCTGCCTTTCACCGCAGTGCAGGCGTGGCGCTCGGCAACGTGATCGGCAGTAATGTTTTGAATATTCTGGGGATTATGGGTGCTACCGCGACTGTGACAGCGATTCCGGTGGCGGCCAGTTTCCTGGAGTTGGATGTCTGGGTCATGCTGGCAGCGGCACTGCTGCTCACCGGCTTCATGTTGCGCGGTGTAACGCTCGGCCGCGCTGCAGGTGGCCTGATGCTGCTTGCTTACGGTGCGTACATGATCGCCATCTTTCAGCCTGGAAACCAATAGTATCCGGTACTACCAGGTATCGATGTAGGGGTACTTTTTACCCGTTCGGCTGGGCTTGGGTGGCAGGCGGCGCAGGCTCTTGCTGATCCAGTCGCGTGTGTCGGCAGGATCGATCACGTCATCAAGCCCGCCGCCCGTTCCGGCATTCACTGCTTTGGCGCCTTCGTAGGCTCGACTCACCCGCCGTTCGAATTCGATGCGACGTTCTTCCGGGTCTTCGATTGCCGCCAGTTCTTTGCGGTAGCCGAGCTTCACTGAACCTTCTATGTTCATCCCGGCGAACTCCGCCGTGGGCCAGGCGACCGTGAAAAAACCGACCAGGGCACTCGCACCACACATGGCCTGCACGCCAAGTCCGTAAGCCTTGCGAACGATGACGCCGAAAAGCGGTGTTGTCATATTGGCGCCTGTGTTGAACATGCGAACGCTGTGTCTGACCAAAGCCGTGCGCTCGTGATCCGGCCCCACCATGATGCCCGGACAGTCCATGAGGCTCAGCACGGGTATGTCATATGCGTCGCACAGTTGCAGGAAACGCGCGCCCTTGTCAGCGCCGTCCGAGTCGATTGCACCAGCGAGGTGGTGTGGATTGTTGGCGACAACGCCCATCGGCCTGCCTTCGATCCGGATGAAAGCAGTAATCACGCCGATACCGAATTTTTCGCGGATCTCCAGCACCGAATCTTTGTCCGCGATCGTTGTAATGATTTCGCGCATGTCGTACAGGCGTAGACGGTTTTCCGGAACCACATGGCGCAGGTGGCGCTGATCACTGGCATCCCAGTTTTTCGTTGTGCCCTGAAAGTAGGACAGATATTTTTTCGCCACGTCGACTGCCGCTTCTTCATCCTTCACAAGAATATCCACGACACCGTTTGGAACCTGAAAAGACATCGGACCGACCTCTTCGGGCGTGTAGATGCCCAATCCGCCGCCTTCGATCATTGCCGGTCCTCCCATTGCGACTGTCGAGCCTTCGGTCGCAATGATCACGTCGCAACAAGCGAGCAGTGCGGTGTTTCCAGCAAAGCACCGGCCGTTGGTGACGCCGACCATTGGCACGAGTCCACTCAGTTTGGAGAACTGGGTGAATGTATCGGTGTCAAACGCGACGCCCGGGCCGATGCGATCATCACCGGGACGGCCACCACCGCCTTCACCGAAAAGCACCAACGGAATTTTGAAGCGTTCAGCAAGCTCGAACAT